>JAVHVB010000191.1:0-4763 GCA_032160775.1 Pseudonocardiales bacterium
CGGTCGGCGTGCTCGTCGTCTTCGCCTGCTCGTCGCTCGGCGTGTACGGCATCGTGCTGTCCGGCTGGGCGTCCGGCTCGACCTACCCGCTGCTCGGCGGGCTGCGCTCGGCCGCGCAGATGATCTCCTACGAGGTCGCGATGGGCTTGTCGATGGTCGCGGTGTTCCTCTTCTCGAACACCATGTCGACGTCCGGCATCGTCTTCCAGCAGCGGCACTACTGGAACGTGCTGGGGTTGTTCATCTCGTTCGCCGTCTACGCGATCGCGGTCGTCGGCGAGACGAACCGCGCACCGTTCGACCTGCCCGAGGCCGAGTCGGAACTCGTCGGCGGCTTCCACACCGAGTACACCTCGTTCAAGTTCGCGATGTTCTTCCTCGCCGAGTACATCAACATGGTCACCGTCTCCGCACTGGCGACGACCTTGTTCCTCGGCGGTTGGCGCGCGCCGTGGCCGCTCTCGCTCTGGGACGGCGCGAACGCGGGCTGGTGGCCGATGCTGTGGTTCACCGGCAAGGTCATCGCCATCATCTTCGTGTTCGTGTGGCTGCGCGGCACGCTGCCCCGGCTGCGCTACGACCAGTTCATGGCGCTCGGGTGGAAGCTGCTCATCCCGATCAACCTGGTGTGGATCCTCGACATCACCGCCATCCACGTGCTGCGCGACCGCGGCTGGGAATGGTGGCGCGCGATCGCGGTACCCGCGTCCATCACCCTGCTGCTCGTCGTCGTGCCGGGACTGATGATCTGGGACGGCCACCGGGCCAGGCGGATCGCCGACCGCGCCGAGGAGGAGGACGAGGCGGCGAACGCGCCTCAGACGTTCCCGGTGCCGCCGCTGGACCTCGTCGTGCCGACGCCACCACGCATGCTCACCAAGGTGACCGCCGGCGGGCCCGCCGCCCCGCTACCCGGTGCCACCGACGAAGGAGATACCGATGGCTGATCTTCCAGCCGTGCCGGAGAGCTCGCCGCCACCGACCCCGTTGGCCGAGCCGTCGGGCAGCCTGCTGGGCTTCGCCAAGGGCTTCGGGCTCACCTTCTCGACGATGTTCAAGAAGGTCTACACGCAGCAGTACCCGTTCGACTTCTACCCGACCAAGCCGCGCTACCACGGCCGGCACGTGCTCAACCGGCATCCGGACGGGCTGGAGAAGTGCGTCGGCTGCGAGCTGTGTGCGTGGGCCTGCCCGGCCGACGCGATCTACGTCGAGGGCGGCGACAACACCCCCGAGGCGCGCTTCTCGCCCGGCGAGCGCTACGGCGCGGTGTACCAGATCAACTACCTGCGCTGCATCTTCTGCGGCCTGTGCATCGAGGCGTGCCCGACCCGCTCGCTCACCATGTCGAACGAGTACGAGCTCGCCCTCGACAACCGGCAGGAGCTGATCTACACCAAGGAGCAGCTGATGGCTCCGCTGCTGCCGGGCATGGAGGCGCCGCCGCACCCGATGCGACTGGGCGACGACGAAAAGGACTACTACACCGTCGAGTCGCAGGCGCCGTTCTCGCAGGGCGAGCCGCAGAGCCAGGCCAACGTCGCGGGCAAGCCGATCACCGGCCACGCGATCGAGGTCGGCCGGCACGGAGGCCGGGGATGAGAAACGGAGTGAACACTCAACTCCGCTTCGCGGGCCAACGTCGTCGGCGGAGGGCGGTCCGATGAGCGCCTCGACCACCGTGCTGCTCGCCGCGGGGGAGCTGCGCAACGGGCAGGTCCCACTCGGTGAGGCGGTCGCGTTCTGGATCCTCGGCCCGCTGTCGCTGGCCGGTGGCATCGGCATGGTGCTGTTCCGCAACGCGATCCACTCGGCGCTCTCGCTGGTCGCGACGATGATGTCGCTCGGCGCGTTCTACCTGATCGAGCAGGGTCCGTTCCTCGGCCTGGTGCAGATCATCGTCTACACCGGCGCGATCATGATCCTGTTCCTGTTCGTGCTGATGCTGGTCGGCCGGGACGCGTCGGACTCGCTGATCGAGACACTGCGCGGGCAGCGCCTTGCGGCCATCCTGTTCGGCCTGGGCTTCGCGCTGCTCGTCGCGCTGTCCGTCGGCCGCGCGTTCAAGGGTCAGCACCCGACCAACCTCGATGTGCCGAACGCCGGCGGCGGCAACGTCAACACGATCGCCACGCTGCTGTTCACGAAGTACCTGTTCGCCTTCGAGCTCACGTCCGCGCTGCTGATCGTGGCCGCGGTCGGGGCGATGGTGCTCGCGCACGTCGAGCGCGAGGGACCGAAGCGCACGCAGAAGGCGTACGCCCGCGAGCGGATCCGCTCCGGCCGGCCGCAGCCGCTGCCCGGGCCCGGCGTGCTGTCGACCGGCAACGCGATCGGCACGCCGGCCCTGCTGCCCGACGGATCGATCGCGCACGAATCGATCATGGTCGGGCTGGAGGAGTTCCCGCCGCACATCGAGTCGCCGCGCCGGCTCGATCCCGCGGACTACGACGAGAGCGAGGTGCGCCAATGACCGGTTTTGGCGCCTCGAGCGGCTATGTGACGCCGGGACGCCAAACCCGGGGGGGAGTGCGATGACGCCGACGTACTACCTCGTACTCAGTGCCGCGCTGTTCACGATCGGCGCGGTGGGCGTGCTGGTCCGGCGCAACGCGATCGTCGTGTTCATGTCCGTCGAGCTGATGCTCAACGCGGTGAACCTGTCGCTCGTCACCTTCTCGCGCATCAACGGCGACCTCGAGGGCCAGGTGATGGCCTTCTTCGTGATGACCGTCGCGGCCGCGGAAGTCGTCGTCGGCCTCGCGATCATCATGACCATCTTCCGGACCCGCAGGTCTGCGTCGGTAGACGACGCCAACCTGCTGAAGTACTAGAGAGGCGGCGCGTTGAACACCGCTTCCGGCATCCAGTCAGGCGTCTGGCTGCTCGTCGCCATCCCGGCGTTGTCGGCCGCGGTGCTGTTGCTGGCGGGCAAACGCGCCGACCGCTGGGGCTCGTGGCTCGGTGGGCTCGTCCCGATCGGGCTGTTCTGCTACGCCGTGCCGCTGTTCTTCTCGGTCAAGGGCGAGAGCACGCAGAACCGGGAGATCGAGCGGCACCTGTTCTCCTGGATCCCGGTGGCCGGATTCCATGTGGACGCGGGGATGCTGATCGACCCGCTCTCGATGGTGTTCGTGCTGCTGATCACCGGCGTCGGCGGGCTGATCCACATCTACGCGGTCGGCTACATGGCGCACGACGAGGGCCGCCGCCGGTTCTTCGGCTACTTCAACCTCTTCGTCGCGGCGATGCTGCTGCTGGTCCTGGCCGACAACTATCTGCTGCTCTACGTGGGCTGGGAGGGCGTCGGCCTGACGTCCTACCTGCTCATCTCCTACTACCGGAACCGTAACTCGGCGGCGACCGCCGGCAACAAGGCGTTCTTCGCCAACCGGGTCGGTGACGTCGGCCTGTCGATCGCGATCATGACCATGTTCGCGTACTTCGGCTCGACGTCGTTCGCCGGTGTGTTCGCGCATTTCGGGGTGGGCGGCGACGCATCGACCGGGCTGGCCGCGGGCATCGCACTGATGCTGCTGCTCGGCGCGTGCGGCAAGTCCGGGCAGTTCCCGCTGCAGACCTGGCTGCCGGACGCGATGGAGGGCCCGACACCCGTCTCTGCGCTGATCCACGCGGCAACGATGGTCACCGCCGGCGTCTACCTGATCGCCCGCTCGGCGCCGATCTTCGACGCCTCGCAGGCGGCGCGCACCGTGGTCACCATCATCGGCGCGATCACCCTGCTCTACGGCTGCATCAACGGTTGCGCGCAGGACGACCTGAAACGCGTGCTCGCCAACTCGACGGTCAGCCAGATCGGCTACATGTTCCTCGCGGTGGGGCTCGGCCCGGGCGTGTACGCGATCGCCATCGTGCACCTGCTCGGCCACGGGTTCTTCAAGGCGGCGCTGTTCCTCTCCGCCGGTTCGGTCATGCACGCGATGAACGACCGGATCGACATGCGCCGCTTCGGGGGGCTGTGGCGGGTCATGCCGATCACCTTCGGAGTGTTCGTGTGCGGCTACCTGGCGATCATCGGCTTCCCGGGCGCCACCGGCTTCTGGACGAAGGACAAGATCATCGAGGCGGCGTTCGACAAGGGCGGGACGTCGGGCTGGATCCTCGGGCTGTGCGCGCTGCTCGGCGCCGGGATCACCGCCTTCTACATGACCCGCGCGCTGGTGATGACCTTCCTCGGCGAGCGGCGCTGGGAGGACGACGTCCACCCGCACGAGGCGCCGGCGACGATGACGTGGCCGATGATGGCGCTCGGCGCGCTGTCACTGGTCGGCGGCTTCCTGCTGATCTTCGGCGGCGGCGTGCAGCATTGGCTCGAGCCCTCCGTCGGCGAGACGATCGAGGCCGGCGCGCACACGGTGTCGCCCACGGTGCTCACCCTCATCACGCTGCTGGTCGTCGGACTCGGTGCGCTCGGTGCCTGGGTCGCGTTCGGCCGCAAGCCGGTGCCGGTCACCGCGCCGGTGGGCGTCTCGCCGGTCACGACTGCCGCGCGGCGCAACCTGTTCGCCGACGCCTTCAACGAGACCGTGCTGATGCGTCCTGGCCAGTGGTTGACCCGGGCGCTGGTGTTCTTCGACAACCGCGGCGTGGACGGTGCGGTGAACGGCGCGGCCGCCGGGCTGGGCGGTGGGTCGGCGCGATTGCGCAGGTTGCAGACCGGCTTCGTCCGAAGCTATGCGCTGTCGATGCTCGGCGGCACGATCGCCGTCGTCGCCGTGCTGCTGGCGGTGCGCTTCCAGTGA
>JAVHVB010000192.1:0-3135 GCA_032160775.1 Pseudonocardiales bacterium
AGCGGAAGGATGATCTTGTAGAAGGTCTGCCACCGGCTGCAGCCGTCGACCATGGCCGCCTCGTCCAGCTCCTTGGGGATCCCGGCGACGAACGTGCGCAACGTCCAGACCGTGTAGGGCATCGAGAACATGAGGTAGGCGATCACGACACCGATCAGCCTGTTCTTGAGGTGGAAGTGGTCGAGCAGCAACGACATCGGGATGGTCAGCGCGATCAGCGGGATCATCTGGACGAGCAACACGGCGATGACGAAGATGCGCCGCCCGACGAAGCGGAACCGCGCGATCGCCAGCGCGCCGAAGAACCCGATCACGACGCTCACCACGACCGCGCTGAACGTGATCACGAAACTGTTGCGCAGGTCGTCGCGAAAGATCGGGTCGTCGATGACCTCGCGGAACGCCCGCAGCGTCGGGTGGTGCGGCCAGAACTGCGGAACCAGTTGGTTGATGTCCGAGCTGGTCTTGAACGCGGTGATCAGCATCCAGTAGATCGGGAAGCCGAACAGAACGGTGAGCAGCACCGCCACCGCGTTCCACATCCACGTCGCGGACCGCCGCCGGTAGATGCCGTAGCTCGCCGGCGCGGGCCGTCGCGGTTTCTGGGTTGACCCCTCGGGCGAGGGCGCCGGACGGGTCAGCGTGATCGTCATGCGGCATCCCCGATGGCGAGCAGTTGCCGGATGTAGACGACGATCACCGCGAGCAGCCCCACCATCATCAGCACCCCGATCGTCGCGCCGACGTTGTAGTGGCTGCTGCCCACGCCGTTGCTGTACATGTAGATGCCCAGCGTCTGATAGCCCGGCTCGGGGTGGCCGTTGCGCATGAACCAGATCTGGTTGAAGACACCGAAGTCCCAGATGATCGACAGCGTGCCGAGGATCGCGACGAGCGGGCGCAGGTACGGCATCGTGACGTGCCGGAACACTTGCCACCCGCTTGCGCCGTCCACCCGCGCCGCCTCTACCACCTCACGCGGGATCTGCGTGATGCCGGCGTGCAGCGAGATCGCGAGCAGCGGCACCGCGCCCCACACCACGACCAGCGTGATGACGGCGAGCCCCTGGTGCGAGTCCGCGAACCAGTCGTGCCCGTGCATGTGCACGCCCGGGATCTTGTCGAGCAGGTAGTTCACGACGCCGTACTGGTTCGCGAACAGCCAGTAGTAGATCTGGGTCGACACCGTGGACGGGACGGCCCACACGAAGAGCAGCGTCGCGGTCAGCAGGATCCGCGCCCACCGTGACACCCGGTTGAGCAGATGCGCGATCGCCATGCCGAGCAGGAGGCTGAGCGCCACGTTCACCACGGTGAAGACCACCGTGCGGAAGGCCACCGTCCAGAACGTCGCGTCGGTGAGTGTGTCCGCGAAGTTGGCCAGCCCGACCCACTTGGACGCGCCGCCGTGGAACAGCGCGTACTTGCCGGTGTCCTGTTTCTGCAGCGACAGCGTGACGATCTTGACCAGCGGCCACGCCGCCACGACGGCCAGTACGAGGACGACCGGCAGGATCAGCAGGTACGGCAGCCCGCGTGCCCGCGCCCGGGACAGCGCCGCACGGCGCAGCGGCTGGGGGATCGGCCGCTGCGCCGTGGACGCTGTCACTGGAACTCCTGCTGCTTGCGGGTCAGCGGGTCAGCGGGTCAGGACGCGGCGTTCAGGATGTTCTCGACCTGACCGTCCGCACTCTTCGCCGCGTCCTCGACGCTGGATCTGCCTGTCGCGATTGATTCCAGCGCGTTCTGCAGCACGTTGCCAGCTTCGACGTTCGCCCAGTTCGGCGTGTTCGGCACGAACCAGGTGTTCTTGGCGGCCTCGCCGGTCGAGACGTTCGCCTGGCCCTGCGCCTCGTACACGCTCAGCAACGAGGTCGTGTTCGGGATGGCGACCTTGGCCAGCATCGTCTGGCTCTTGGAGTCGGTGTAGATCTTGATCCATTCCGCACCGAGGTCCTTGTTCGACGCCTTCTCCGGCACCGCGAGGTCCGAGCCGCCGAGGAACGACGGCGTGTAGCCGCCGGCACTCGTGCCCGGCATCGGGAAGGTCGACAGGACGTCGGCCAGCTTCGGGTTGCCGGTGTCCGGTGCGGTGACCGCCCCGACCTCCCAGCCGTTGCCGAGGATCGCGCCGACGTGACCCTGCGCCATCACGGCGTCCTGGTCGGCCTCGTCCTTCGTCGCGCCGCCGACCGAGTAGGACGTCAGCGTCTTCCAGTTGTCCAGCCCCTGCACCGATTCGGCCGAGGCGAGGTTCCCGGTCCAGCTGCCGCCGTTCGAGGTGGCGATCGAACCGCCGGCCCCGTAGACGAAGGACATCGCGGCGTACCAGTACTTGCCCGGCATGTAGAACGCGGAGAAGTTCTGGTCGTCGGCGTTGTCGCCCTTGACCTTGTCGAGGTCGGCCCACAGCTCGTCGAGGGTCGTCGGCGGCGTGGTGACGCCGGCCTTGTCCCAGAGGTCCTTGCGGTAGATGACGACCCGGCTGCCGGCGTAGTAGGGCACGGCCTGGAGCTTGCCGTCCGGCGAGGTGCCCGACTCCTCGAGGCCCTGCAGCCAGGTGTCGGAGTTCTCGAAGTCGCCCTTCGCGGCGGTGAGGTCGGCGAACGCCCCGCCGGCGATGTAGGACGACGTCTGCGTGTTGCCCAGTTCGACGACATCCGGGATGGCCGTGCTGCCGGCGAAGGTCGAGTCGAGCTTGGTCGTGTAGTTCGACCACTGCTGCCACTGGATCTTCACCTTCGCGCCGGTCTCCTGCTCGAAGCGCGCGTTGGCCTGGTCCACGACGTCCGGCCAGCCGTTCTGCGCGTCCGACTGGAGCCAGACCGTGATGGTCTTGCCCTGCCCGTCCGTGCTCGGTCCGGCCCCGTTGCCATCACCGGAGCCGGAGTTGCCCGAGCTGCTGCACGCGGCAGCCAACAGCGCGGTCGCCGTGACGACCGCTGCGCCCGCGATGGTTCGCTTCACGCCAGCCTCCAAGTTCGCCTCATCGCCAAATTGGCGTAGACGAATATTGGCCTAGACCATTTTGCCTGTCAAGCCTCCAGCCCCGGCAATCTGGTAACGGCGAGCAGATGGGCGGCCGCGGCGAGCAGGCCCGGCGCGATCCCTCGCGTGCGGATGACCGGCACCCCG
>JAVHVB010000193.1:0-2558 GCA_032160775.1 Pseudonocardiales bacterium
CCTTGATGTGCTCGTACTGCCGTTCGCGCTTCTTGCTCCATGCCTGCTGCGGCATCACGCACCCCTTTCCACACTTGCCGGGCTACCCGCGTGGCGGAACCGGGCAAACCGGGGTCCCGCCGGACGCCCGGCGCGAGTCAGTGCTGCGAGCCCTGGAAGCTGAAGGTGCACGCCGGCCGTTCGGTCGTCATCGTGCCGCCCACCTGAATGCCGTTCGCGGTGGACACGAACTGACCGTCCATCCGTCCGTAGTAGTCCGCGAAACCGGGATTGAGGGCCAGCGCCCCGGTGTACTTCAAATCGGTGCTGAGCGCCGAGTCGAAGCCGTCGGTGTCGGTCAGCGCAACATGCACAGTGGTGGCGGTCAGTGCCGTCACCATGATCTCTCGTTGGCCGTCGATCACGCAGTCGGTCTCTGAGCCAGACGATCTCGTGAATACCAGCGAGTACTTGCCGGCGACGCCGGTGAGGGTGCCGCCACCGGATCCCGTCGGCCCCGGCACCTCCACGGAGCTGGAGGCGAAGCTCAGCGTCTCGCCGCTCAGCCGGAGCAGGCAGTGCACCTGCACCTGCCCCTGTAGATCGCGCAACGGCTCCCCCGGTGTGATCGCCTGTTCGCCGAATTCGAAGACGTGCTGCGGCTGCACACTGTCATCGCCACCGGGGACGCCGCGCCCGCCTGGATCCCTGCCGAAGCACTTGACATGAACCGGCGTCGACCGCGCGAACACGGCGGCCACGCTCTCGAAGTTGAGCCGGTACGACACGGTGATGACGGGCAGATCGTTGGTGTCCCGTACGGCGCTGACCTTGGAGATGGAGATGGAGAAATGGTCGGGGTTCACGCGGCTCTTGTGCCGGGCGACGACGATGCCCGCCGCGACCGCAGCCGTCACCGACATCACCGTGAGCGCAGCCAGGATGGCGCCGAAGATCGTGAACCCGCTGTCCGACCGGAATCCGGTCCACGACGACGACCTGCGCAACCTTTTCACGACACACCCCCGCTGCACCCCACTCCGAGACGGAGTATGAACTCAGCGCGCGATGCACGCCATGTGGTCGAGCGGGCGCTGTCCGCGTCCGGCCCCCATACTGCGCAGGTGCGAGACCTGGGAACGGCGCTGCGTGCAGTCGTCGGCTGGCTCGTGGCGATTGCGTTGGTCGTCGCTGCCTTCGGGTTCCCGATGGTCGTTGTGACCCGCTGGATGTTCGACAAGATCACCGATGGGTCCAAGGGTTTCCAGGACTCCCTGCTCCGTCTGTTCGGCGCGTTCATCGCCGGCCCCATCGTCGGCATCGCGGCCGGCGCCACGTGCGCGGTCGCCGTCGGAGTTCCGGCGTTCTTCCTGCTTCAGAAGGTCGGCGTCGTCAATCCGCTGCGCCGCAAGCACGGGCTCGCGCCACCTGCCGGGCCCGCGTCCTGGCCGCCACCGCCGACGTACTACCCCGCGCCGCCCGGCTACCTCCCGCCGCCCTGGTACGCCCCGCCGCCCGGAAACGCAGTGCCACCGACGTCGCCTCCGCCCGAGCAGCCGACGCAGGCGCCCACCGAAACGCCGCGTCCGTCCCCACGCCCACGCCCACCGACCTGATCGATCTTCCTGAGCCGTGTTCGACAGGCAAGCCGACGGGCGAGACCGTCCAGCCTGGCGTGGGACACCTGTCTGGTGGGCGATACTGGGATCGACTCAATGACCCCTGCCGTGTGAACGCACACCACGCACCGTTTGCCGGCGTTGGGTGCTCGCGAAAGGCCAGTGCGGATTGGAAATCCCCGCCGCGGGATGGGCCGCGCATTCAGTCTGTATCCAGTTGCCCGAAGGCGACGCGAAGTTCGGCCACCGGAACGATGCGACCATGCCGATGTTCAGGGATGGTTGCCGGACACCGTGGTGACATCGCCGGGATACGGCCCGGGCCCGTCGATGTTCTTGGTAATGACATTCGACGCGGTGTTGCCGATCGCCACGACGCCGTGCAGATCGTTCTGCAGCACCAGTGTGCCGGCGATGGTGTTCGGCGCGCAGCGCGAATGCCCGGCATCGCCGATGACAACGAGCGCGGTTGCGCCCTGGACGGTCAGCGCACCGCCCGTGCGCGTACCGCAGACCATCAGCTGAGCCGACCCCTTGGCGCTGAGCGATCCCTTGGGTAGCGAGCTCCCCACCACCGCCAGCGCGGCTCCCGACCCGACCGACAGCGACCCACCGATCGTGGCGTTCAGTACGCAGAATGCCTTGCCGCTGCCGGTCAGCGAGAGGCTGCCTTTGACCGTGCCGGTGTAGGTGGTCGAGCACGTGACGGTGTGCGTCACGCTCGCCGTCCCTGGCAGGAAATTCCCGTCACCGGAGTAGCTCGCGGCGATCGTGTGAGTGCCGGGCAGCAGCGCAGTCGTGGCGACGCTCGGCGAGACCTCTGGCGTGAGCGGAAGGGTCGCCACCAGGGTCCCGTCGACGGTAAACCGAATCGACCCGGTGGGCGTCGTGCTCGACGCCGATGTGGTGCCGAGGCTCAGCGTGAAGTTCGCCCGCGCGCCGAACCGGCTGGTGCCGCCG
>JAVHVB010000194.1:0-4597 GCA_032160775.1 Pseudonocardiales bacterium
TGTATCGAGGCACGCGGGGATGATAACCACGTTTTCGGTCAGTGCGCTCCCCGAGCGGGCAGCTCGTGCGACGTGTCGGACGCCGGCGAGGTCGCGCTCCCCTCGGCCTCGTCCCCGGGGGTGGGCGACCAGCCGTCGTCCTCCGGTTCGACCGACACCCGCGGCGTGATCCGGTCGAGCCAGGCCGGGTAGTACCAGTTCCACTTTCCGACAGCGTGCATCAGCGCCGGCACGAGAACCGTGCGCAGGATGAAGGCGTCGATGAAGATCGCGCCGCCCAGGCCGAGCCCGAACATCTTGATGGTCCGCTCGTTGCCGAGCAGGAAGCCGCCGAACACGGCAATCATGATCAGCGCCGCAGCGGTGATGATCCCGCCCGTCTCGGCCTGCCCGACCCGGACCGCCCGGCCGTTGTGGCCCGTGTGCACCCACTCCTCGTGCATCCGGCTGACGAGGAACACCTGATAGTCCATGCTCAACCCGAACAGGATCGCGAAGAACATCACTGGCAGGAACGGCTCGATCGGCCCGCCCTTCCCGATGCCGAGCGCGTCGGAGAACCACCCCCACTGGAAGACGGCAACGACCACGCCGAACGACGCCCCGGCGGCGAACAGGTTCATCGCGGCCGCGGTCAGCGGGATCACCAGGCTGCGGAACGCGAGCATGAGGAGCAGGAACGACAGGCCGATGATCGCGGCGAAGAACAGCGGCATCTTCGTCGACAGAACGTGGGCGAAGTCGACGAACACCGCGGTCTGCCCGAAGACGTAGACCTGGTTGTCGCTCCCCTGCTCGATGGCCGGCACGAAGTCGCTGCGCAGCGACTTCACCAGGTCCGTCGTGGCCGCGTCCTGCGGTGCCGTGTCGGTCTTGAAGGTGATGAGCGAGAGGTCGCGGGCCAACGGGACGGGCAGGATGCTCGTGGCGTTGACATCCGGCAGCTTCCTCAGCCGGCGCGAGACCTTCGCCAGGTACGCCGGGTGTGCCGCGCCGGGTCCGGACACGACCAGTTCGAGGGTCGAGTTGTAGCCGGGACCGAACCCGGGCGCCGCCGCGATCAGCTCGTACCCGGCCCGGGTCGTGGTCCCGGGCGGATCGCTGGCGGCGTCCGCGCGGCCGAGCCGGATGGAGAAGAACGGGATGGCGAGGACGACGATCAGCGCCGCTGCTGCGATGCCCGGCACCAACTTGTGCTCGGACAGGAACCGCGACCACCTCGCCCAGCGAGTGGTCACCTCGGACGGTCGGTAGCCGGGGTCCTGCATGGCGCGACGGATTCGCCGCGGTACTACCCGCCGGCCGAGCAGGGACAACACCGCGGGCAGCAGGGTGAGCGAGGCGATCATCGTGAGTGCCACCGCGACCGCGGTGCCGACCGCGACTCCGTACAGGAAGCTGACGCCGAGTGCGCAGAGGCCGAGGACGGCGACGCACACGGTGAGCCCGGCGAACAGCACCGCGCGTCCCGATGTGTTCACCGCGAGGACGAGCGACTCCTCCACCGACAGGCCGCGCTGCAGGTTGCGCCGGTGCCTGGTGACGATGAACAGCGCGTAGTCGACGCCGACACCGATCACCATCAGCTGCGACAGCTGGGGTGCGAAGGTGGCCACGTTCATCACGTGACTCAGCAACGAGATCAGCGCGAGTCCGCTGCCGAGTGCCGCCGCGGCGCTGAGCAGCGGCAGCGCAGCCGCGCCCACTGTCCGGAAGACGAGCGCCAACACGATCAACGCCGCGATGAACCCGAAAACCTCGGGCGGGATGCCCTGCTGGCGCTGCGCCAGGTTG
Source organism: Pseudonocardiales bacterium (assembly GCA_032160775.1). GTDB lineage: Bacteria > Actinomycetota > Actinomycetes > Mycobacteriales > Jatrophihabitantaceae > Jatrophihabitans. Next base: position 1,795 of record JAVHVB010000194.1, read on the forward strand.
GCGAATGCGGTGCCGGTGAACTCGTACTCCACCGAGTCGGTGTCGAGCGTCTTCAGCGTGTCGTAGACGCCGGTGAAGTTGCTGACGTCGTTCTCGTTGACCTCCCAGTAGATCGCGACCAGCCCGACCCGGTGATCGGTGCTGAGGAGTGGAGTGGCCGCGGTGTTCGGACCCTGCAGCCGGCCGAGGTTCGAGACAAACCGTGCCGAGCCGTCGGCGGCACAGGTGACCGTGCCCCACGGCGAACGCATGACCGAGACATGGTCGCCGTCGTCGCACAGCCCGCGCAACGCGCGGATCAACTTCGGCGGCGGGCTTGCGGTCCGTAGCGAGGTGGCCGTGCCGTGGACGACCAGGGTGCCCGACTGGCCGGCCTGGCCACCCTCCCCGCTCGACTTGAGCAGGTCCAGCACCGTCTGCGTCTCAGTGTGTGGCAGCGTGAAAACGTTCTTGTAGGCCGATCCGCCCACGGCGCCGGCGGCGAGCTGCGCGATGACGATGAACGCGAGCCAGGCGCCGATGACCCACCATCGGTGCCGGATCGCGACGCGTGCCAAGGTCTGCATGCCCACCCCCGGACGACAGAGCCTAGCCGCCCGATAACGTCGGCCCCGTGGCGCGTCTCATCGTCCTCAACGGACCGCCGGGAGTCGGCAAATCGACCCTCGCCCGCCGCTACGTCGACGACCATCCGTTCGCGCTCGATGTCGATCTGGACAGCATTCGCAGGCTGCTCGGGAGATGGCAGGACGACGTTGCGCAGGCGACTCTGCTCGCCCGCCGGTTGACCCTCGCCATGGCGCGCGACCACCTGTGCAGTGGCTCCGACGTGGTGTTGCCCCAGTACCTCGGCCGAGCTGAATTCCTGCGCGAGGCCGAGTCGGTAGCGATGGAAGCCGGCGCCGAATTTCACGAGTTCGTCCTCAGTGACAGCCGCGACGAGATCGTCCGGCGGTTCAACGAGCGGACGGCCCGGTCGACCGATGCCGCGCACGTCGCGGCGGCGGAGTTGATCGCGTCACTGGGTGGCGACGACGCGCTGTTCACGATCTGCGACCGCGTCCTGTTGCTGGCCGCCGCCCGGCCGGGGGCGCACGTCATCCCGTGCCCGGACGGAGCGATCGACGCGGTGTACGCCGAGATCATCCGTCTGGTGGAGTCATGACCTGCCCCGAGGTCGACCGGCACTCGTGTGGCACGAGGTGAGCGGCCAGGGCATCGCAACTAGTTGAACGCCAAGAGGCGGTAGGCGGCGTAGACCGCGACCGCGACGACGATGCCACTCAACACCGCGCCGGCGCGGATGTGCGCGGCTGCGGGGCGCAGTGCCATTGCGGCGGCGGCAACGGCCGCGCCGACGCCGATCTCCAACCAGCCGGATTTGATCATTCCGGCGATGCGCACCAGGTACACGCCCTCCCCCGCGACCACCCCGGCGATCGTGGCCAGCGCGGTCATCCGCGCGGCGGTATCGCCCCAGCGGGCGCGGTAGGCGGCCAGACCGGTGAGCGGGCCGATCCACAGCGCGGCCACCGTCCAGAGCAACTCCTCCGAACGCAACCCGGGCAGATGCCGCACGTCGGCGAGATAGAGGTAGTAGCCCGCCACCTCCCCCACCAGCACGAGCAGGCCGGCGATCACGGCGGCCGACTGGGTCTGGGCAAGCAGTGCCGCGGCGCCGAAGGCCACGACCGTCCACACGGCGCCGGAGTTGACCGCGGTGTTCCAGTCTGCCGGCACGACGCCCTGCAGCAGGCACGTCAACGCCCCGGCGAGGAGCCCCGCGATCGCGGCGACCGGGATTCCGATCGGGGCGGAGGGAGCACGAAGAGTGGTCATGGCACGAGCGTGGCGATCCGCCTATAAGCGGCGCGTTCGCAACGATCCGATTTGGGAATGTTGTCCGATATGGGCGACAACAAGGGCAGTTTCGAGCGGGACGAGACGTACCTGACGACACGCATCACCGCCGAGGGGCGGGACGGGTATCCCGTCGAGCCGGGCCGCTATCGCCTGATCGCCGCCCGCGCGTGCCCGTGGGCCAACCGCGCCATCATCGTGCGCCGGCTCCTCGGCCTCGAGGGCGTGCTGTCGATGGGCCTCGCCGGGCCGACGCACGGCGACCGGAGCTGGCGATTCGAACTCGATCCGGGCGGGCGCGACCCGGTGCTCGGGATCGCCGAACTGCGTGAGGCGTACCTCGCCCGGGATCCTGACTACGACCGCGGCATCACCGTGCCGGCGATCGTCGACGTCCCGACCGGCCAGGTCGTGACGAGCGACTTCGCGCGGATCACCCTCGACCTGTCCACCGAGTGGCGTGCCCACCATCGCCGCGGCGCGCCCGACCTCTACCCCGAACGGCATCGTGACGAGATCGACGAGGTCGCCGAACTCGTGTACCGCGACGTGAACAACGGCGTCTACAAGTGTGGGTTCGCAGCGGGCCAGGACGCCTACGCGAAGGCGTACCGCCGCCTCTTCGAGCGGCTCGACTGGCTCGAGGCGCGGCTGTCCCGGCAGCGGTATCTCGTCGGTGACACGATCACCGAGGCGGACGTTCGGCTGTTCACCACGCTCGCCCGCTTCGATGCGGTCTATCACGGGCACTTCAAGGCCAACCGGAACAAGCTGAGCGAGCTGCCGGCGCTGTGGGCCTACGCGCGGGATCTGTTCCAGACGCCGGGCTTCGGCGACACGATCGACTTCGTGCAGATCAAGCAGCACTACTACCTCGTGCACACGGACCTCAACCCGAGCCGCATCGTCCCGTGCGGGCCGGAACTGTCCGGCTGGTGGACAA
>JAVHVB010000195.1:0-10335 GCA_032160775.1 Pseudonocardiales bacterium
GCGGTCTCGGTGATCTGCGTCGGGTGCTCGAGAACCTCGGTCGAGGTGACGACGTCGAGGTCGATCATTCGGCGCGCGGTGACGAGTACCCGGGTCTCGAGCGACGAGACCGTCTTGTTGTAGTCACCGACGGCGTTGTTGAGCGAGCGGCCGAGCTTGTCGATGTGCCCGCCCATGGTCGACAGCCGCTGATACAGCTCGCGGCCGAGCCGGTGCACCTCGGCGGCATTCGCCGCGAGCGCTTCCTGCCGCCAGGTGTATGCCACCGTGCGGAGCAGGGCGACCAGCGTCGAGGGGGTGGCCACCACGACGTTCTGCTCGAAGGCCCGCTCGAGCAAGGTCGGGTCCTCGCGCAGCGCGGCATCGAGGAACGCGTCGGCCGGGACGAAGCACACGACGAACTCCGGCGACGGGGTGAAGTGCTCCCAGTACGCCTTCGCGCCGAGTGCGTCGATGTGGTCGCGCAGGTGCCGGGCGTGCGCCTTGAGCCGCGCCGCGCGGGTGACCTCGTCGCGCGCCTCCATCGCCTCGAGGTAACCGCTGAACGCGACCTTGGCGTCGACGACGATGCTCTTGCCGCCGACCAGACGCACGACCAGATCGGGGCGCAGCCGGCCGTCCGGACCGTCGACAGTCACCTGCGTGACGTAGTCGATGTGCTCGGTCAATCCGGCTGCCTCGACCGTCCGCTCGAGCTGCATCTCGCCCCAGCGCCCGCGCACCTGCGGCGCGCGCAGCGCGTTGACCAGCTGGTTCGTCTCCTTGTGCAACTGCTCGGAGGTCGTGCGCATCATCGACACCTGCTCGAGCAGTTTCGAGTAGGACCCGACGCGCTCGCGTTCGACCGCGTTGAGCTGCTGCTGGACCCGGTCGAGCGACTCACGCAGCGGTCCGACCATGCCCTCGATCGCCTGCTGACGCTGCGCGAGTTCGCCGTCGGCACTCGCCTTGGCGGTGGCGAGCTTCGCCTCGGCCAGTTCGGCGAACGCCTCGTTGTTGCGCTGGAGAGCATCGCCGGCGAGCGCGCTGAACGCCTCGCGGAGGCGCTGCTCGGCCGCCGCCTCGGTGTGCAGCCGCTCGGCCGCCGCGGCGCGCTCGGCGTCGAGAGTCGCGGCGAGCCGGGCGATCTGCTCGCGCGCCTGCTGCGCCTCGGCCTGCCCCGCCTGAGCGACCGCCTGCCCGCGGTTGCGGGCGGCCAGCCAGCCGATCGCGATCCCGGCGAGCAGCGAGAGCGTCGCGACGAACAAACCTGCACCGTTCATGGTTTCGATGCTCACACCCGGGTCCGACAGTTTCTGGATCCGACGCGCCGAACTGGAACTCCGCCTTACGTAGACTGGCCCGTCGTGGCGCTCACCATCGGCATCGTCGGCCTGCCCAACGTCGGCAAATCAACGCTTTTCAACGCATTGACGAAGAACGACGTGCTAGCTGCGAACTACCCGTTCGCCACCATCGACCCGAACGTCGGGGTGGTCGGCGTGCCGGACAAGCGGCTGCCCGTGCTCGCCGAGCTGTTCCAGTCGGCGAAGATCGTGCCGGCCACGGTGAACTTCGTCGACATCGCCGGCATCGTTCGCGGCGCGAGCACCGGTGAAGGGCTGGGCAACAAGTTCCTAGCCAACATCCGGGAAGCCGACGCCATCTGCCAGGTCATCCGCGCGTTCAGCGACCCGAACGTCGTGCACGTCGACGGCAAGGTCGACCCCGCGAGCGACATCGAGACGATCAACACCGAACTGATCCTGGCCGACCTGCAGACCGTCGAGAACGCGCTGCCCCGGCTGCAGAAGGAGGCGCGGCTGCACAAGGACCGTGCGCCACTGCTCGCGGCGGCGGAGCAGGCGCAGGAGCTGCTGCAGCGGGGCCGGACGATCTCGAGCACCGACCTCGACCGCGGCCCGCTGCGCGAGTTGCAGCTCATGACGGCCAAGCCGTTCCTCTATGTCTTCAACGTCGACCCGGACGAGATCGCGAACCAGGCGTTCACCGACGAGTTGCGCGCACTCGTCGCACCGGCCGAGGCGGTGTTCATGGACGCCAAGACCGAGGCCGAACTCATCGAGCTGCCCGACGACGAGGCCCTCGAACTGCTGCAGTCCATGGGCCAGGAGGAGTCCGGCATCGACCAGCTGGCCCGCATCGGGTTCGACACGCTCGGGCTGCAGACGTTCCTGACCGCCGGGCCGAAGGAGTCGCGGGCCTGGACCATCAAGCGCGGTGCCACCGCGCCGCAGGCCGCCGGCGTCATCCACACCGACTTCGAGCGCGGCTTCATCAAGGCCGAGGTGGTCTCCTACGGCGACCTCGTCGACGCCGGGTCGATGAACGAGGCGAAAGCTCGCGGCAAGGTCCGCATCGAGGGCAAGGACTACCTGATGGCCGACGGCGACGTCGTCGAGTTCCGCTTCAATGTCTGACTGAGCTCGAGAACCCAGTAAGCGCAAATATGGGTGGTTCTGCGGATGCCCGGCCGTGTCCGAATGCTTAGCGTCAGCTCCATTCGGCGGCCCCGGGCCGCCAAAGACGAGTTGAGACGCGACTCGCGTTGACCCAGGGAGGTGCGCGATGGCAATCGGGGTTGTGATGGACTTCGCCGGTGGCACGCTGCAGCACTATGACCAGCTGATCGCCAGGATGGGGTTTGCCGCATACGGAGCCGGCGCGACGGGCGGTCTGTTTCACTGGGTTGCGCAAACCGAGGATGGCGTTCGTGTTACCGACGTCTGGGAGAGCCGGGAAGCCTGCGACGCATTCGTCGATCGCCGCCTTGGTCCGCTCAGTGCCGAGCTGGGCCTGCCCCGGCCGTCCAATGTCACCTACTACGAGGTGCACAACTTCCTGACCGCGGGCGAGATCTAGTCGGTCGCGGAGATGCCCGCGGATGTCACCGCGGCCTTCCGCGCGACGTCAGTCCTACCCGGTCCGCAGAGATCCGCAGAAGAGGGGGACGGCATGAGGAAAACACCGCGCTTCGGCGTGATCGCAGCCCTAGCCGTCACCGTGATGGGGATCGGCGTCGCACCGTCACGTGCGGGTGCCGTCGCCGCCAACGACCCGCAGGTCGGGATCAACCTGGTCACGCGCGGACCGTTGACGCCGGCGCAGCGGGCACGGCTGACCGGCTTCGGTTCGATCGGTCAGACGATGCCCAGCATCAACGGGCTGACGATGTCGGCACACCGCTCGGCCTTGGCTGCGATTTCGGCGCTGCCGTTCGTGGCCGGTGCGGCCCAGGACAGCGAGGCGAATTTCGACGTCACCGAGTCGACGGCCGCGGCGGGTAGTTACGCCGGCGGCGACAGCGTGTGGAACCTCGACATGATCGGGATCACCAGCGGGCCAGGGCCTACCCGGCAGATCCCGCAGACAGGGCGCGGCACCTACGTGGCCGTCCTGGACACCGGACTGATTCCGAATTGGCGTTCCTACCTGCCAGAAGGGCAGGTCGACGTCGCCGACGCGAAGGCGTTCGGCGGCGGCGGACAAGCCGGCGCCGTGACCGAGATCCCCGGCAAGTGGCAACGCGACACCTACGGCCACGGCACCGACGTCAGCAGCATCATCATCGGATTCCGCGACCAGGTGGGCCCGTTCAACGCGGTCGCACCCGACGCCACGCTGATCCCAGTCAAGGTCTCTGCACAGAACGGCCATCGCGTCTGGCGCTCGGTCCTCACCCGCGGCATCGAATACATCACCAGCCTCAAGCGCGGCAAGCTCGCCGGCCACCCGGTGGTGATCAACATGAGTCTCGCCTTCACGTTGCCCGACCCGCTCGAGCAGGCAGCGGTCGACGAAGCGATCAGCGCGGGCGTCATTGTGGTCGCATCCGCGGGCAACGCCGGCCTTGCCGGAGTCGGGTACCCGGCCGCTTATCCCGAGGTGATCTCCGTCGGCGCGGTCGGCTGGGTCGGTCAATGGCGAGCCGGCGTCACCCCGCCGGTCGACGACTGGTGGTATGGCGAGGAGGTGCCCGATCCTGCCTCGGCCGCCGACGTCTACGTCGGTGACTTCTCCAGCCGAGATCGTGGCGGCCAGGACCTCGACGTCCTCGCGCCGGGCTCGTGGATTCTCGCGCCGTTCCAAACGAACACCGCGCAACTCGGCTACAGCTTCGTGTACGGAACCTCGTTCTCGGCGCCCCACGTCGCTGCCCTGGCTGCGGTGATGACCCAGGTCCGGCCAACCCTGTCCGCTTCGGACGCCGAACAGGCCCTCGAGTCGACCACGTTGTCGATCGGCCCTGGTTGCCGCGACATTCTGGACCCGCACGCCAACCTCGCACCCGCAGTGGTGTGTTGGACGTCCGCAGCGACCGGATCCGGCTTGGTCCAGGCCGAACCCGCGATCGCGGCAGTCACCGGGCCCTAACGGCGGACGACTCGGCTAAACGGGTGCGATCACCCCGAGAGCGAGGGCGGCGCGTCCGGCGGCCGCGCGCGATCGCACACCCAGCTTGTTGAGCACGCTGCTGACGTGGTGGTCGACAGTGCGCGGGGAGAGCACCAGCCGTCCCGCAATATCGGCGTTTCGCAGGCCCTCGGCAACCAGGTGCAGCACCTCCATCTCGCGGCTGGTAAGCCCTACCGGATTGGTCATCGCGACTCGCCCAGTCCCCCGACGTCGAGGCGCGTCTACACCATGGCGTCGCAGCGCCGTCCTGACTTTGTCGGCCAGCGGCAGCGCGCCGATCCGCTGCGCGACGTCACACGCTTCCAGCAAGGTTTCGGGTTCGTCGATTCGATACAGGGCCAATGCCTGGTGGTACGGCATGCCGGCCGCGACGAAGCCGGCGGCGGCGGCGGCAAAGCGGCCATTTCCGGCGAGTGCGTACGGCAGATCGGCGGTGGACGCGGGTAGTGGACGTCCCCCGAGCAGGGCTGACCACCCGGCGACAAAATCCCGCAGAATCTGGTGGCCGTCGTGCAATGTGGGGTACATGGCGGCGAGTTCGTCTAGTTGCCGGGTCGCATCGCCGGTCAGCCAGGCCAGCTCGGCCGCTGTGGCTCGGATCAGAGACTGAGCGAGCACGTCCGAGGTGGTCGAAGCTAACCAGGGCTCGTTCTCGATCAGGGTTCGGTCTTGAAGTCGACCTGTTCGGGCGAGTCCGAGCGAGAGCACGCCGGACATCCCGATCCGCATTGAGTACCGCTCGTCATCGAGCAGCTGGGCGGCGTCGACGGCGCTGCGGTAGTCCCCCATGTCGAAGAGGATCGAGTACCGCATGGCCTGCATCGACAGAAGCATGTCGTCGTAGTCGCGATCCGCGCAGAGCACCACGACCCGATCCATCGTCTCGAGCGCTTCGGCCAGCCGGCCGTGGGTCATGAGGGCGTTGGCGATGTTGAACAGCCCGCGCAGTTGTGTGCGGTGGGCGCCGAGTCGTTCGGCGTCCTCGGTGGCGGCGCGGAGCTCGCGCAGTGACGGGTCGCCCAGTGCGACCGCGTGCCCGACCGTCACTCGGACGTCGGCTGCGGCTGCCCAGTCGCCGCGCCGTTCCGCGATTCCTACCGCGATCGCGCCGTAGCGGCGCGCGGCCTCGGCGTCGCGCCGCCACATCTGTTGCATGGCGGCGACTGCATAGGGCAGCAGCGGCCGGGTCTCGACCGGTTCGTCCTCGGCGGCGGCGAGTGCGTGGCGCAGGTAGCGTTCGCTCTCCTCGCCTTCCAGCCGCAGGCCGTGGAACCTCGCGCGCATCGCCCACATCTCCGCGCGCGGACCTGGGCCCCCTTGCAGGTGCGCCGCTGCCTCGAATACTGCACTCGCTTCGGCAGATCCGCCTGTCTCGATCAGCGCCGCTGCTTGGCGGGTGAGCGCGCGCACCTTGTCGTCGTCGTTGTTCGTTGCGGCGGCCGCCAGGCCGAGGAGGCGCGCGGTGTCGCGGTTGCTTCCCATCGCCGCGGATCGGTCAGCTGCGGCGAGGGCCCACCGCGCTGTCGCAGCGCGATCGCCGGCTCCGATCGCGTGCTCGACCGCGACGGCGGGGTCGACGTCGTCGCCCAGAGCGCGCAAAGCCAGCCGGTGAAGTGTGACCCGGCGAGGAGCCGGCAGGGACGCCAGCACGGCTTCGCGGACCAGGTCGTGCCGAAAGCCGATCTGGCCAGCCTCGCGCGTGACGACCAAGCCGGCGCGCACCAACTCGTCCAGGTGATCCAACGACTCGCCGACTTCGGGGAGGAATTCCACCGGGCACGGCCCACCCACGACGGCGAGGGCCTCCACCAGCCCCCGAGCCGGGCCCGGTAGGCGCTCGATCCGACCGAGGATGACGTCGGCCACGCCGCCGCCGGGAGATTCGGCCTCGCGCAACAACTCAGTGACGAAGAAGGCATTGCCGCCGGTGCGTGCATGCAGCCGGGCGACGGCCCCGGGGTTCAGATCCGACGCCAATGCGCCTACCGCCGCCGTCGAGAGGGACGGCACGACGACGCGTCGCACGGCAGGCACCGTTGCCAGCTCGCCCAGCAGCGACCGCAGCGACGGGTGCACCTCGGTATCGCGATAGGTGACCACCATCAACAACGGCAGACCAGCCATCCGGCGAACTACGAACCGCACGAAGTCGAGGGACGCCTCGTCAGCCCACTGCGCATCGTCGATCACCCAGATCACCGGGCGAAGCGAGCGGCCGATCTGGCCCAGCGTCAGATCGAACAGGTGATGTTTCGCGAGATCCTGAGCCACGCCTTCGGCGAGGCCGCCACCGAGTTCGCGGGCAGCGTCGTGCAGCACGCTCAACTGGACGGGCGTCACCGTGTCATGGCAGACAGCGCTGATCACCCGCGCCCGGTTAGCCGCTTCCGCAACGCAGGCCCCTGCCAGCGCGGACTTGCCTGATCCCGGCTCGCCCGACACGAGCACAGCGCGCCCCCGATGCCGTTCGGCATGCCCGAACGCCTCTCGCAGCACGGCGAGCTGGGGCTCACGCTCCACCAAGGCCCCGCCAGGCACAGCCGCAGGCTACCCGTGCTCGGACCCGCCGACCGGAGACAGCCGCAAAGCTGGGCAGTTGTACCGATGTTCCATGTGCGTCGCGGTCCCTAAGCTTCGGCCACCGTGGCTTCGGCCATGCGTTGGCGGTGCGAGGTCCGACCGGCGAGGAGACAACATGGCGATGACATTCGGGCTTCACGCATTGCCGCGGGACGCTAGCGACGGCACGAGTGGAGACGCCGTGCTCGACGGATATCGACGGGTCACGGACCTGCTCGGCCCAGAGTTCACCACGCTGTGGGTGAGCGATCATCTCGACGAGCGCGAAGCCCCGATCCTCGAGTGCTGGACAACTATCACCTATCTTGCCGCGACGTTTCCCCGCTTCCGCGTCGGCAGCCTCGTCCTCGGCCAGGGCTACCGAAATCCGGCGCTGCTGGCCAAGATGGCCGCGACGCTTCAGTTTCTCACCGGCGGACGTCTCGTACTCGGTCTCGGTGCCGGCTGGCATGAGGCCGAGTACGGCTCGTACGGGTTCAGATTCCCTTCGCCGCGCGATCGCGTCGATCAGCTGATCGAAGTCGTCCAGATCCTGCGCCAGTTGTGGGACGGCGGGCCGGCCACGTTCGCAGGCAAGCACTACTCCATTGTCGACGCCTACTGCCGCCCAGTGCCGACCTCGGCCATACCGGTGTTGATCGGCAGCGACGGCACCCGCATGGTCCGCTTCGCCGCCGAACACGCAGACGCCTGGAACTGGGATGCCTCCCCCGACCTGTTCGACCGCCCGTTCACCGCCCTGAGAACCCGGCTCGAGGAAGTAGGACGGCCACTCGCCGACATCGAAATCACGGCCGGGTTCGACGTCGACTTCCCCGCCGACCCGAGCACCTTCGTCGGACGCTATCCGAGCACCTATCCCGGCTATGACCAGGTCGTCTTCGGGCCCACCCCCGACGACGCCGTCACGGCGCTACAGAACCTCGCGGTGCAAGGAGTCGGTCACGTCCAGCTCGCCGTCTCCGATATGCGCACCCTCGACCTGTTCGCGCGCGAGGTCGCGCCCGCAATGGCGACTGATAGTGAATAGCCTGGCGGCCGAGGTCAGACGCGGCGCCGACTCAATCGATCATCCGTCGTGTGCGGAAGGGACGAGTCGCAGGGTCCGGGATTGTTCGTCGGCCAGTCCACGTGCGAGCGCGCCAAGATCCCGATCGGTCGACGCATTGATGAACCGGCCGGACAGCGCCCAATGACGGCCTGTCGCCAGCTGCACAACGACCTCGGCAACGACAGTCGGTGCGGTCCACTGGTCGGCTGGAAGACCCCGCCACATCTGCAGGTTCTCCGTCATCGAGGTGCGAACAAGGCCCGGGTGGACGTCGAAGAACTGCACGACGCCGGCCAACTCGGCGGCAAGCGTGTCTGTCAGCCGGCACAGGCCGGCCTTGGATGCCGCATAGGCCGACTGGGTCGGGAAGGGCTGGCACCCGCCCAAGCTGTTCATGTTGATGACCACCCCACCGCCGCGCTCGGCCATGCCCGGTACGAACGCCCGGCACAGCCACATCGGAGCAAGCAGGTTCACCGTGATCGTGCGCTCCCAGTCCCCGACATCGGACGCGAGAAATGGCACCTCTGGTGGCGCGTACCCGGCGTTGTTCACCAGGACGTGAACCGGACCGATCTCGGCGAGAACTTCGTCGGCAAGCCCACGCACTGATTCCCACGACCCCACATCGGCCGCAATAGAGACGACGGACGCTCCGACGCTCGCAACCAGCGCCTGAGTCTGTGCCAGCTGATCAGCGTTTCGGGCGACCAACACCAACGGATGACCAGCACCGGCCAGCGCGAGTGCGATCGCCCGTCCGATGCCACGCCCGGCTCCAGTCACCAGCGCAAGCTGCGGTGCTGGCGAACCCTCGGCTGCGAACATGCGCTGAGCCTCGCACGCCGACCAAGATCAGCGGAACGCGAGCAAATATGGGCAGTTGTACGGAGTCAGACTCGGCAATAGGTCCCTAGCGTCGCAGTCCTGGTGGACTGACCATGTCCGCCGAGGAGGACGTCATGACCAGGACCAAGGGCATTGCTCTCGTCAGCGGGGTCGTCGGCGCAGCGGCGGTGGTGGGAATCGGCGTGGCGCGGCCTGCTATGGCGGCTGCTCCTACCATCACGAGTTACCCATTCACGGAGAGTCAGACCGATACATCATTGTGTGGCGTCCCGATCGTTTTGACCTTCGCCGGCACGGTAACCGAACACGATTTCTTCGATGGCCTCGGGAATCTTGTCAGGGTTGAGGTCCATAGTGCAGACGTCGCGACGGCCTCGGGACCAAGCGGGACAATGGTCTCTGGCCACGAGGTTGTCGACATTCGTGTGGACATCGATCATCAGACTGAGAAGCACACGGGAGTTCCCATTCACTTCGGCGGGTTGCTCATCGAGGCTGGGCGCATTCTGATCGACGCTAGCGGTGGAGTGACAGTCAGCGGCAGACATCAGTTGCTGGAAGGCGACGTCGCGAGGTTTTGCTCAGCACTCGCGTAGCAGCACGGTGCCCGAGCGCTGACGCTCATCCCTCCAGGTCGGCGCGTTCCTCGTCGGTCAGCGGCCGGGGGAGGCGCGACTCGTCCAGCGCGACCATGACGACGCGCCCGATCGCGACGAGCTCGCCCGCTGCCCGGATCTCGTGCAGCAGGGTGAAGGAGGACGTCCCGATCTTCTCGATGCCCACCGTGACGTCGACGGCGCGCACCCCGCCGCGGATCTCACCCTCGTAATCGCACGAGGCGTGGCGCACGACCATGTGCCCGCGCAGGCTCCGCGGGGCCGCGCTGCGCATCACCTCGATGCGCGCCGTCTCCATGAGTTCGAAGAACGCGACGTTGTTGACGTGGTTCAGCGGGTCGAAATCCGCGAAGCGGAGCTGCACGGTGAGGGTCGTCGGATGCACGAGCGCAGCCTAGGGCTGGCCGGCCCGAGCGACTCGGCCGATGGCCGCACGGTTGCCCCAAGGGGGTCCTGTTCTACCCATTTCGCCCCTACGGTGTCCGGTATGGAACACGGTGACGCGGGCGACGGCTTCCAGTTGCACGGCACGGACTCGGCCAGCTACCTCGGCCTGAGCGGTACGGCGCACCACGTCCTGGGCGACGTCGACGCCGCGTACCTGAACTACTTCGGCGGCGACGAGCTGGCGGCGTTGCAGACCTACCTCGCCGATCTCGACGCCTTGAAGCGGCTGTTCGTCGACCACAGACACGGATGCTGGTGCGGTCCCGGGCACATTTGCGAGAACGAGCAGGACGCGATGGACTCGGTCTGCCATCTGCACGACGACGCGTACACCGCGCTCGGCGTCACCTCCGGTGGGCCGAACTCCGGCGGCCA
>JAVHVB010000196.1:0-2911 GCA_032160775.1 Pseudonocardiales bacterium
ACAACGCGTCCGCGATCAACCTGACGAGAATCGGCGATCTGCCGGTCAAGCGCTACGACCTGATGCAGGACATCAACACCCGCGGCACGTTCCTGTTCTCGAAGTCCTGCATCCCGCACCTCAAGCAGTCCGACAACGCGCACGTCCTCACGCTGTCACCGCCGCTGAACCTGGCGCCGCGCTGGCTCGCGCAGGGCGGCTACACGATCTCCAAGTACTCGATGTCGATGCTCACGCTCGGCTGGGCGGAGGAGCTGCGCGAGCGCGGCATCGCGGCCAACTGCCTGTGGCCGCGCACCATCATCGCCACCGCCGCGGTGCAGAACCTGCTCGGCGGCGACGCCGCGATGGCCGGCTCGCGCACGCCGGAGATCATGGCTGACGCCGCCTACGAGATCGTCACCCGACCGGCCCGCGAGTGCACGGGTAACACCTTCATCGACGACGACGTGCTGGCCGAGGCGGGGGTGACCGACCTGAGCCGGTACCGGCACGGGCCGGGTAGCGACGACGAGTTGCTGCCCGACCTGTTCCTGTGAAGGTCCCCGGGAAGGTCCCGGTGAACCTCGGCGCGCTCGCCGACCAGGTCGTGCGCCTGCCGACGACCGCGCGCGAAGCGGCCGTCGTCGTGCGCTCGGGGATGATGCCGCTCACCCGCCCGGACAAGTCCGCGCGCGGCCTGCTTGCGCTGCGCCGGTACGGCATTCTCGGCGCCGCGATCCGCATCGCCGCCGACCGCGACCCCGGAATGCTCGGCCTGGTCGACGAGCGCGGCGAGCTCACCTTCGGCGAACTCGACCGCCGGTCGAACGCGCTGGCCAACGCCTGGCGCGCGCGCGGGCTGGATCACACCTCTGTCATCGCCGCCCTGTGCCGCGACCACCGCGGTCTCATCGAAACGATGTTCGCGAGCGGCAAGATCGGCGCCCGGCTGCTGCTGATGAACACCGGCTTCGCCCGGCCGCAGTTCGCCGCGGTGTGCGAGCGCGAGGGCGCTTCCGCGCTGGTCTTCGACACCGAGTTCACCGAGATCCTCGGCGACGTGCCGGCCGACATCCCGCGTTACCTGAGTTGGCTCGACGACGGGGCGGATGCGGCACACGAAACGCTGGAGCAGCAGATCGCCGGGGCCGACGACGAGTTGGCGGCCAAGCCGAAGCAGCCCGGCGGGCTGGTCCTGCTGACCAGTGGGACGACCGGCACGCCGAAGGGCGCGCCGCGCCACGTGACCTCACCGTTCGCCGCGGCGCAACTGCTCGACCGGATCCCGCTGCGGCCCGGCGAGCGGACGTTCTTCGGCGCCCCGCTGTTCCACGGCACCGGGCTGTCGCAGTTCCTGATCACCCTCGCGCTCGGCTCGACCACGCTCGTCCGGCGCCGCTTCGACCCGCTCGCCACCCTCGAGGCCCTGGCCGAGTACCGCGTCGAGGAACTGGTGGTCGTCCCGACGATGCTGCAACGCATCCTGAATCTCGACGAGGACGTCATCCGCAGCCACGACACGTCGGCGTTGCGGATCATCTTCTGTGCGGGGTCGGCGCTGGCGCCGGAGGTCGGCAGCCGGGCGATGGAACTGTTCGGCGACGTCGTCTACAACCTCTACGGCTCGACCGAGGTCGCCGTGGCCACGGTGGCCACCCCCGGCGACTGGCGCCAGGCCCCCGGAACGGTGGGCCGCAGCCCGGTCGGCTGCACCGTGCGCCTGTACGACGAGTCCGGCCGGCGGATCAGGCAACCCGACACCGTCGGCCGGGTGTTCGTCGGCAGTGGGCTCAAGTTCGGCGGCTACACCGGCGGCGGCAGCAAGGAAGAGATCGATGGCCTGCTCTCCTCCGGCGACGTGGGCCATTTCGACCGGGACGGATTGCTGTTCATCGACGGCCGGGACGACGACATGATCGTGTCGGGCGGCGAGAACGTGTACCCGGCCGAGGTCGAGCACCTGCTGCTCGAACATCCGGCCATCGCCGACGCGGCGGTGATCGGCGTGCCCGACCCCGAGTTCGGCCAGCGGCTCAAGGCGTTCGTCGTGCTGCGCACGGGGGCGGGGCTGGACGCCGAGGACGTGCGCTCCCACGTGAAGACGAACCTCGCGCGGCACAAGGTGCCGCGCGACGTCGAGTTCACCGACGAGTTGCCGCGTAACGCAACCGGCAAGCTGCTCCGCAAGGAGCTGCACTGACCGGTTTGTCCGGTGTCGTATCAGGAGCCACTTGACTGCACTCCTCGCTCACCGAACGATGAGGCGCGCCGTTTTCTTCGAGGGGACGTCCGATGAGTGATCAGGGTTATCCGGGTGGGCCGGGCTACGGCCAGCAGCCGCCCTTCGGCCAGCAGCCCGGCTACGGCCAGCAGCCGCCCTACGACCCCGGCCAGCCACCGCAGTTCCCGCAGCAGCCGCCGTACGACCCGAACCAGACCGCCCAGTTCCCGCAGCAGCCGCCGTACGACCCGAACCAGGCGGCTCCGTCCGGCCAGCCCGTCTACCCGGCGGCCGACTACGGCCAGCCACCGCAGTACGGCGGCCCGGGCGGTCCGCCCCAGTACCCCGGCGCGCCGCCGACCGGCTCGGGCGGCGGGGGCCGGCGCGGCCTCCTGCTCGCTGTGGCCGTCGTCGTCCTCGCCGCCCTGGGCGTCGGCGCGTTCTTTCTCTTCTCCGGCAGCGACAGCGCGTCCGCCGATCCGGCTGACGCGGCGCGGGCGCTGCTGGACGCCGGCAAGAGCGGCGACATCAACGCCGCGAAGCAGGTCCTGTGCGCCTCGGACATCAGCGCCGGGCTGGCGAACCAGCTGAACCAGAGCGGCAAGGTCACCAACTACAAGATCCTGAACACCGTCTCCAAGGGAGACAACCGGGCCACGGTTACCGTCACGGTCACCACCCAGAAGGGCGGCACCCAGACGCAGCCGG
>JAVHVB010000197.1:0-14488 GCA_032160775.1 Pseudonocardiales bacterium
CTGGTACTCGGATTCGGTGAGAACTCCAGTGTCGCGCAGGCTCACCAGCCGGGCGAGACTGGCGGCGAGGTCCTGCGGCGGCGCGGCGGGCGCCGGTGCGAACGGCGGTGGCGCGTCCGGTGGCGGCAGCACGCTGGTGTCGACGCCCAGCCGCGACCACATCTGGGTGACCTGCGCTCGAATCGCGGGGTCCTGGACGTTGGCGAGCGCGGCGGTGACGCTCGACTGCTGCAACGTGGTCATGTCAGTGACGGTCGCCTGCATCCGTCCGATCGCGCTGTCGATGCGGTCGACCGTCGCGTCGACGATGTTGGGCGCCGCGTCCCACTCGACCTCGACGTCGTGCGGGTTGTCGCGACCGACCGTGACCGGCAGGACAAGCCCGACGTGTCGTGACCGGATCTGGGTGCGCAGGTATACGCCGTACCGCGCGCCGCTGGGCGGGATCACGCAGAGCAACAGCCAGCCGAGGTACTCGTACTTCGAGCACTGCACGCTGCCGCCGTGCGAGGAGAAGTGCGAGCCCGGCGGGAAGAAGGTGTCGCCCCTCATGTACGGATAGGGGTCGGTCGAGATCGACACCGTGAGCGCGATCGCCGGTACCCGCTCGGCGTCCACCGTCCCCGCCGCCGGCGGCCACACGGGTTGCTGCGCCTTCTGCCACGGCGTGACGTCGTACGTGCTCGCGTCGCCCCGCATCGCGGCGGCGTCGATGTCCTCGAGTACCACGGAGTCGGCGGGCAGGTATGCCGCGACCATGTCACGCACTTGGGCGATTTGGTCCTTGGTCGCGCCGGCCGGGATGAACCGCAGGGGCGCCACGCGCCGCCAGGTCGTCTCGGGGTCGACGATCGCCGGGTCGCGGGCGGCGATGCGCTCGCCCATCGTCGGGGCCCGATCCCACTCGACGCGCAGCACCGAGGGATCGGCCTTGCTGGCGGTCACCGGCAGCTCGAAACCGGGCACTGGATGCTTCTCGCGGGGGATCCAACCCGAGTGGCTGATCTTGTACGGATCGCGTCCCGGGACCCGGACCTGCAGGCGGTAGCCGCCCGTCCAGCTGGCCAGGTTCGAGAACCCCGGATTGCCGTCGACCACGAGCGCGGTGCCGGAGACGCCGTCCGCGATCGGAGGTCCGTCCTGAACCGGGCCCAAGGTGGCCATTGCCCGATTCTCGCAGTAGATCGGTCGCCTAGGGCAGCATCGCACGGTCGATGGGCGGCACGGCGGCCGGACAAGCCCGTGCTGTTAGCCTCGGAATCCTCGGTTGAACGCGCGATAGTGCGCCCCCTCGACGTGAGGAGCCGGCATGCGAGGACGAATTCTGGCTGTCTGGATCGCGGCGCTGGCGCTCGTCGGCAGTCTTGTATACGGCGTAGCGATCAGTCCGGCGCAGACACCGTCCGCGCCGTCGTCGAAGGTCAAGCCGAGCCCATGCGGGCGTGGGCACTCAACCTGTAGTCCAACGCCGACCACGAGCACTTCGACGATGTCGACGAGC
This sequence comes from Pseudonocardiales bacterium, assembly GCA_032160775.1. Taxonomy (GTDB): domain Bacteria; phylum Actinomycetota; class Actinomycetes; order Mycobacteriales; family Jatrophihabitantaceae; genus Jatrophihabitans. The sequence goes on from JAVHVB010000197.1 coordinate 1,502, forward strand.
AGCACCGCTTCGCCGCCGCCGAGTGCCCACAAGGTGATGGTGATCATCGAGGAGAATCACAGTCAGACCGAGGCAATCACTCTGATGCCGCACCTCGCGTCGTGGGCGAGCACGTACGGCAAGGCGACCGCCTACACCGCGGCGACGCACCCGTCGCTGCCGAACTATCTCGCGATCGCCGGTGGTAGCACGTTCGGGGTGGCCGATGACAACTCGCCGAGTTCGCACCCGATCAGTGGCGACTCGGTGTTCGACCAGACCGTCAGCATCGGTCTGCGTGCGAAAACGTACGCCGAGGGAATGACCAGCAACTGCATGCTGAGCAACACCGGTCGTTATGCCGTGAAGCACAACCCGTGGGCGTATTTCAACGGCACGACCCAGCGGGCCAACTGCAACGCCAACGACGTGCCGCTCGGAACGACGAGCTCAGGCAACCTGCTGAACGACGTCAACACCGGGAACCTGCCGAACACAGGCATGATGATTCCGGACCTCTGCAACGACGCGCACGACTGTCCACTGACCACGGCAGACGATTGGCTCGCCAACTGGGTCCCGAAGCTCATGGCCGGGCCGGACTACACATCCGGCAACCTCACCATCATCGTCACCTTCGACGAGGACGACTCGACGGCCGGCAACAACGTGGCCTTCGTCGTCATCGACCCTCGGCTGAACAGCAAAACGGTCGCCAGTGCGGCGAACCACTACAGCCTGACGCGCTGGCTGGACGACAACGTCGGTGCTCCCTTGCTGCGCGGCGCCGCTACCGCACCCGACTTGAAGGCCGCGTTCGGTCTGTAAGCCGTGAGGCGACTGCCAGTCCCGGCGGGGTAAGTTGCGTCGGCTGCGCACCGCGAGGCGAGCCGTCCAGTCGGTGTCAGGAAACGGGGAAGCACGTGACGAAATGGGAAGCGATAGCGACGAAGCACCTCGAGGGCGGCGAGGTGTTGCGCGGAGCGGTACCTGCATTTTCCGGGGGCGGGTTCGGCCGGCTCGTCATCGGTGTCACCGACCGCCGACTACTGATGATCAAGTCCAGCTACACGCACTTCAAAGATCGTGGCCTGTTGTGGGCCGACGACGTCTCGAAGGTCCGGCTGTCGGGTGATGTCATCAAGACAACAGTCCGCGGTGCGCAGAGCGGAAACGCGTACACCACGCTCGTACGCGCGGACGGAACCGATTTCAAGCTGAACGTCCGGCGCGGGTTTCTCTTCTTCCCGCAAAGCGACCGCCACCTCCGGACCCTCTACGCATTGCTGCCCGCTCGGGCCTGATGGAGCGGCCGTTCCCACCGGTGCGTGGGGCAATCCGCAATGTAGAACCGATCACGTGCGACTTGGCGGAGCCGAAGCTCTCGCATGCGTGCGGGCCAGGGCGATGGTCGCCGCTGTCATGGCCATCGCAGCCGCGGCGACTGCGATCATCCACGGAGCGTCCGCCCTGAGCTGCTCATGAAGCAGGGTCACCCCGAGCGCAGCCGCGATCATCGGCTCGAGGACCGTCATGATCGGCAGCGAAGCCTCCAGGGCGCCCGCTTGGAACGACAGCTGCTGCACGTAGAAGCCGCCGAGCCCGACAACGATCAGGGCGTACGTCTCGCCGGTGGAGAGGAGATCGGAGACGCTGTCCGCCCCGGTGTCCACGACGCTCTTCGTCAATACGGCCAGCACCCCGCCGAGCACCCCGACCGCGATGGCGAGCAGGCTCGCTCGAACGGCGCCGGATCGGCCGTGGGCAGAGATGAGGCAGCCGGCGACGAGTGGTACGCCGACGGCGGTGATGATCAGCCAGTCGCGATACGCCCCGTGGGCCACCCCCTTGTCGGTCTTGCCGACGATCTCGAACACCACGAGCGAGGTGGTCAGGAGCAGCGCCCATCCCACCACTGCGTTGGGCAACCGCCGACGTGCCAGTCGCGCGCTCAGCGGCAGGGCGAAGAGTAGAGCCGTCACCAGGATCGGTTGCACGAGGACAACCGAGCCGACGCCGAGTGCGGCGGCCTGCAGGGCGTACCCGGCCCCGTTGCCAAGCGTCGCGGCGACCCAAAGGCGGTTGCGAACGAGCTGGCCGATGAACCGTCCGTGCCGGGCGTCGGCATCCGATGACGCTGCTGCCGCGCGCTGCTGCCCGACGGTCGCCGTCGCGAAGGCGAGTGCCGACGCGACTGCGAGCAGAACGGCGGTGAGTTGCACGGTGCGGCGCGGCGGGGGTCAGCCGGCGGGGTGTGCTCGAGGGCCGTGATCCACGAGCGGCTCAAGGAGATTCATAGCTCTCATCGTGAACCATTCGGGCGAGGCCAGCGGGCAGCTCGACGCGGAATTGGACGGGTTCGCTGAGGAGGCAGCGACGCCGATACCTCGCCCTCGGCGTGGCTCGGGAACAACAGCGACCGCGTCGGCGCTACGATGAGCAGGAACACACCCGTAAGGCGAGACACTCCTCGGCTTGCGACGACCCCCTTGTGCGGTCGTCGACCCGCCGGTTACCGGCGGTCGAGGGCGCGCCTTGGGCGGCGCGTTCGATTCGCGGAATCCATCTCGCGGAGTTCGGTGCGGTCACCGGCGTCGGAGTAGGCGCCTCGGTGGCTCCGTCGGCGAACTTCGTCCGGCCGCGGGTGTGGGCGGCATTCTCGCCCGGCCGTCGTGCCGGGCGATCGGAGGAGGAGTTTTGGCCCAACCAGGCCGGCGCCAGGGCGGCGCTCGCCGCGCACCGGCGCCGACGCAGCGACGCGTCCGCGCGGCTCCTGAGGACGTCATCGCAATGCTCGCCCGCGCCGTCCGCGAGGTGGAAGCAGCTGTCGAGCGTCGTCGCGTGACGCCCGCGGTGCGCACGAAGTTCCAGGTCGTCGCACTGCTCGTGCGCGAGGAGCACGCCCGCGTGCAGCAGGGGCGCACCAGCAGCCAGACCCACCGCACCGAACAGATGAGGCGCCTGGACGGGATCGCGACCATCCTCGCGAAGACCGCGGTGCGCGATCCGAGGCTCCTCGCTCTGCTCGCGGAGGATGCCGTCGTCTCGGACGCGGCCCGCTCGCTCAAGCGGGACATGCTGAAGTCGGTCGGCATCGAGGCGCCCCCCGAGGAGACCGCGCCGGTCGAAGTCGGACCCCCTTCCCCCGGCGCCGAGCGTCGGGTCGTGCCACAGTCGGTCGCCTCCCGGCAGCTGGTCACCCTGTTCCAAGCGCCGGACTTCTCCGCGGCCGGGCCGAGCACGGCGCGCCCGCGCCGGCTGGCCGGCTGGGAGCTGCTCATCCCGCTGCTCAACTCGTTCGAGCGCGCCGACAGTGGCGCGCCGGCCTGCATGGCGCTGCCGGAACCGGCTCCGCTGCGCCTGGTCGGCAGCATGGAGCTGATGCCGCACCAGGCGCAGCTCGTCGCCGCCGCAGCGGCAGGTCATCGCACCTTCCTGCTCGCCGACGAGCCGGGGCTGGGCAAGACCGCGCAGGCGCTGCTCGCGGCCGAGGCCGCGAACGCCTACCCACTGCTGGTGGTCGTCCCGAGCGTCGTCAAGATCAACTGGGCGCGCGAGGTCGGCCTGTGGACGCCGAACCGCTCGGTCACCGTGGTGCACGGCAACGGTGACTCGGTCGACGGCTACGCCGACATCATCGTGGTCAACTACGAGGTGCTCGACCGCCATGTGGGCTGGTTCGGCGAGTTCGGCTTCCGCGGCATGGTCGTCGACGAGGCGCACTTCATCAAGAACAAGACCTCGCAACGCTCGCAGCACGTCCTCGAGCTGTCCGAACGCATCCGGTCGCGCACGGCGCGACCCTTGCTGATGGCGCTCACCGGCACGCCGCTGATCAACGACATCGACGACTTCCGCGCAATCTGGCAGTTCCTCGGCTGGATCGACGAGAGCGACCCGCGCGCCGAGTTGATGGACGCCCTCGAGGACGTCGGCCTGACCCCTGCCGACCCGGGCTTCTACTCCGCCGCCCGGCAGTGCGTCATCGATCTGGGCATCGTCCGGCGCCGCAAGGTCGACGTGGCGGCCGACATTCCGGCGCGGCGCACCGCGGATCTGCCCGTCGAACTGGACGACAAGGTCGGCCGCTCGATCCGCAAGGCGGAGCGCGACCTCGCCCGCCGGCTGGTGGCGCGCTACGAGGAAGCGCTGGCAAAACGCCGGGGCGGTCCGGGGGAGGGCATCGACCACGCGCTCGTCCGCAAGGTGGCCGCCTGGGAGCAGAAGGATGCGAGCACGGCGGAAGCCGGCGAGAACGTCTTCAGCCTGATGCGCCGCATCGGCCAGGCGAAGGCCGGCCTCGCCGCCGACTACGCGGCGCAGCTCGCGCGAAGCGCGGGCAAGGTGGTCTTCTTCGCCAAGCACGTCGACGTCATGGATGTCGCGGAGGAGGTCTTCGCCAAGCAGGGGATCCGCTTCTCGTCGATCCGCGGCGGCCAGACCCGCACGGCGCGGCAAAAGAACATCGACGCCTTCGTCAACGATCCGGACGTCGCCATCGCCGTCTGCTCGCTGACGGCCGCAGGCGTCGGGATCAACCTGCAGGTCGCGTCCAACCTCGTGCTGGCCGAGCTGTCCTGGACCGACGCCGAGCAGACGCAGGCCATCGACCGCAGCCACCGGATCGGCCAGACCGAGCCCGTCACCGCGTGGCGCATCATCGCCGCGCAGACCATCGACAGCAGGATCGCCGAACTGATCGACAGCAAGGCGGGCCTTGCCGCTCGCGCGCTGGACGGCTCCGATGACGAGGTGTGGTCCTCTGCCGATGTGCAGCACGAGGCGCTGGTCGCCTTGTTGACGGACGCGCTGACGTAAGAAGGCGCTCAGCGAGGCGTACTGCGGGCGGCGTCAGCACAAATGATGCAGATCCTGGCGGCGGGCAGCGCTTCCAGCCGGGCGTCGGCAATCAATCGACCGCAGTGCTCGCATCTCCCGTAGGTTCCGTCCGCCAGCCGGACGAGCGCGGCAGCGACCTCCACCAGTTGCTGCTCGGCGCGCGCCAGTAGGGCGGCGAGCTGCTGCCGCTCGAAGGCAACCGTCGCGCCCTCCGGATCGTGTTCGTCGTCGAGGTTGCTTCCGGCCGAGGCCGCCGCCATGTCTCCCAGGTCGGACGTCATCGAAGCGATGGTGTCTTCGAGCGCTGCTCGCTCCTCGTCCAGTCGTCGTCGCGCTTCGCTCGGATCCACGCCTCAATCCTCGCGCGAACGCCTTCGGGTCGGGCGGCTAGGCTCGGCTTCGCTCTCGGAAGGGCCGGTCATGACAATCGAAGCGCGAGATCGGCCTGTCACGAGATTGTTACTGGCGCACCAAACGGCGGAGCCAGATGCCTTTGTCGAGACGCTCGCCAAGGCGGTCGCAGGCATCGGCGGCACCGATGTCGCCCTCCTCCTGATCGACTATGCGCACGTCACGCTGACGCCCCATCCGGACGTCCTCATACACGGCAGTGTGCCCGAGCCCGCCTCGTTGGACGGGTCGATGGCCGGCCGGGCATTCACCTCGGCGAGCACGTTGGCGGCCGAGCGGGAGGACGGTTGGCACGTCTGGGTACCCGTCTCCGAACAATCGAACCGACTCGGTGTCCTGGCCATCACGTTGCCTCGCTGGGACGAAGAACTCGAATTCCTGTGCTCGGAGCTGGGGCTCGCTACCGGCCCGTTGCTACTGGCCAGTGCGCAGTACACCGACCTGCCGCATCTGCTTCGGCGTCGCAAGGAGATGGATCTTGCCGCGGAGATGCAGTGGTCGCTGCTGCCCCCGTTATCCTTCGCCGCGGCCGGGGTGACCATCGCCGGTCTGCTCGAGCCGGCCTACGAGGTCGGCGGCGACTGCTTCGACTACGCCTTCAATGCCGGCCGCCTCGATTTCGCGGTGTTGGACGCTGTGGGCCATGGGTTGAACAGCGCCGTTCTCGCCGCCCTGCTCGTCGGGGCGTACCGACACGCTCGCCGAGCAGGTGGGGATCTCGAGGCTATGGCGCTGGCAATCGACGCCGCTGCGCGAACGTGCGGGATCCGTCCGGCTTTCGCCACAGCAATTCTCGGAAGCCTTGACGCGGCAACGGGGCGGTTGACCTGGATAACGTGCGGTCACGCATTGCCGATCATCGTCCGGCAGGGGACGTTGATGGATGAGCCGGCTGTCAAGCCGGGCGTGCCGCTGGGGCTGAGCGCGCTGGCCCCGGTCATCGGAGACCGCGTCGAGATCGACCTAGAGCCCGGCGACGGCGTGCTCGTCTATACCGACGGTGTCACCGATTCCCGCCTTCCGGACGGCACCCCATTCGGTGAGCACAGATTGCGCGACCTGCTCGGCCGCGAGCATGCGGCCGGCGCCTCGCCGCAGGAGGTGGTGCGCCGCCTCGTTCGCACGGCGGTCGAGCATTCCGCGGCGAATCTCCGCGACGACGCGACCATGGTCTACCTCCGCTGGGACGGGTGACGAACTCCAGCATGCGCCTCTGCCAGCCCTGGTTTGCGGCGTTCGGTGGGCTGGCTGCCGGGTGACGTAGGCGTAGGATCATCGGTACCGGGGCTCCGTCGCACGCCAGCCATCATGTTGGCCTCGCCCTCGGCGATGAAACACCAGGCCCCGCCGCGGGCCGACGAAGAGGCGACATGACCATCGGTCAAGTTCAGTTCGGCGATGCATCGGACGCCGTCTGCCAGCCGGCGTGATCTCCTTCGTCTGGTCGCCTGGAGACGTGCTGCCGGCGGGCACCGGAGGCTCGGAGAACTACACGACAGGCCACGTGCGTGAGCTGAACCGCCGCGGCGTTCCCGCCCAAGTCGTCACCGTAGGTCTGGGTGAGGCGGACGGTCGGGAACAGTTCACCGACATCCCATTCGTGAGCGTGGCCCGGCTCGCTGATGTCACCGACCTGGATGACACGGTGGTCTTCGTCAACGACATCGCTGCCGTCGCGACCAAGAACCGGTCCTTCCGGATCCTGCACAACCCGCCACCACTCCGGGACCGCCACCGCGCGCTGAACCTCGAGAGTGTCCGCGATCGAATTCTGATTGCCACCAGCCGGTATGCGGCGCGATTGTGGTCGACCTACCTCGACATCGAGCCCGCCTCGGTTCACGTGGTGTACCCCTTCGCCGAGCCCGCCTTCGTGGCGCAGCCTCGCGACCCGTCGAGCGGACTCACCCGGATCCTCTACGCGGGTCGGCTGAGCCCGGAGAAGGGCATCTACACGTTCCTGTCGATGCTGCACGTCGATGTCATCGCAGACGACGAGAACCTCAGCTTCGCTGTGACCACGGCCGGATCGGACAAGCCGCAAGGGCGGCTGATCGAGCAACTGATCGCCGCCCACCCGGGCATCACCCTCACGGCCGCGCGCAAGACGCCGGAATCGATGGCGGCGCTGATGGCCGAGCACGACATCGTCCTCATGCCCTCCAACGGCCAGTACTGGCACGAAACTTTCGGCATCGTCTCCATCGAGGCCCAGCACGCAGGATGTCGAGTCGTCGCCTCACACGACGGAGGCCTGCCCGAGACAGATTGCGGAGCCTTGACCCTGGTCGAACCGGATAACGCGGAGGCGTTGGCTTGGGGCGTCCGAGCGGCCATCGCCGCAGGGCCGATGCCGGCGAGCGAGCGACGTTCGGCAGCGTCGCGGTTCACCGTCGTCCAATCCGTCGACGCGCTGCTCGACATCCTCAGCCGCTACGGCCATCGGCCGCCGGCTCACGTCGACCGCGAACTCGAGGCCCTCATCCGGCTGCCTTCGAGCACGGCCCGGCATTCGGCACCGGAGCCGCAGACCATCTCCGCGTCCTGAAGCATCACATCCGGCGGCCTAGAAGCCGCCAGACATGTCTGGCATGCCGGCCGAGTCATGGTCCCGAGCGGGTTTGTCGGCGACGACTGCTTCGGTGGTGAGGAACAGCGCGGCGATCGACGCCGCGTTCTGCAGTGCGGCGAGGGTGACCTTGGCCGGTTCCACGATGCCCGAAGCGAACATGTCGACGTACTCGCCGGTCGCCGCGTCGAGGCCGTGTCCGGCCGGCAGGTCCGCCACCTTCGCGGCGACGACGCCTCCTTCGAGGCCGGCGTTGACCGCGATCTGCTGGAGCGGCACGGTCAGCGCGACGCGGACGATGTTGGCTCCGGTGGCCTCGTCGCCGGTCAACTCGAGTTTGTCGAAGGCGGTGTCCGCGGCGTTGGCGAGTGCGACGCCACCCCCGGGCAGTAGACCCTCTTCGACGGCCGCCTTCGCGTTGCGCACGGCGTCCTCGATCCGGTGCTTGCGCTCCTTGAGCTCGACCTCGGTCGCGGCCCCGACCTTGAGCACGGCCACGCCGCCGGACAGCTTCGCCAGGCGCTCCTGAAGCTTCTCGCGGTCGTAGTCGGAGTCGCTGTCGTCGATCTCAGCGCGCAGCTGCTTCGCCCGTGCGGCGATGGCCTCGGCGTCGCCGAATCCCTCGACGAGCGTCGTGTCGTCCTTCGTGATGACGATCCTGCGCGCGGTGCCGAGCAGCTCCAGGCCAGCGTCCTTGAGCGTGAGCCCGAGCGTCGCCGAGATGACCTGAGCACCGGTCAGCACAGCGACATCCGAGAGCATGGCCTTGCGGCGATCGCCGAATCCGGGTGCCTTCACGGCGACTGAGGTGAACGTGCCGCGGATCTTGTTCACGACAAGGGTCGCCAACGCCTCGCCATCGACGTCCTCGGCGATGATCGCGAGCGGCTTGCCGGTGGCCATCACCTTCTCGAGCAGCGGCAGCAGGTCCTTGACCGTCGAGATCTTCGACTCGACGAGCAGGAGATACGGATCCTCGAGGACGGCTTCCATCCGCTCGGTGTCTGTGACGAAGTAGGGGCTGATGTAGCCCTTGTCGAAGCGCATGCCTTCGCTCAGTTCGAGCTCGAGACCGAAGGTGTTGCTGTCCTCGACGGTGATGACGCCTTCCTTGCCGACCTTGTCCATCGCGTCGGCGATCAGTTCACCGATAGCCGGGTCGGCGGCGGAGATCGTGGCGGTGGCGGCGATCTGCTCTCGGGTCTCGACGTCGCGCGCAGCGTTCCGCAGCACCTCGGACACCGACGCGACCGCGGCCTCGATGCCGCGCTTGAGCGCGATCGGGTCTGCCCCCGCGACCACGTTTCGCAAGCCCTCTTGGATGAGCGCTTGCGCCAGGACGGTGGCTGTGGTGGTGCCATCGCCGGCTACGTCGTCGGTCTTCTGGGCTACTTCCTTCACCAGCGCGGCGCCGATGTTCGCCACCGGATCGTCGAGCTCGATGACCTTGGCGATGGACACGCCGTCGTTCGTGATCGTCGGGGCGCCCCACTTGGCGTCGATTACGACGTTGCGGCCGCGTGGCCCGAGGGTCACCTTGACGGTGTCAGCGAGGGTATTCATGCCGCGCTGCAGGGCGCGGCGAGCCTCCTCGTCGAACAGGATCATCTTGGCCATGGTCGGGTTCCTGCTTTCCGGTGCTGAATCAGCAAACGGTGGACCGACCGGCGACGCCCGCGACGGACAGCGCCAATCAAGTCGACGCTTCATCGGGATCGATTAGCACTCTCAAGCCGAGAGTGCTAAGTCAGGTTTAGCACCTGCCGGCCCGTGGGGCAAGGCCGCCGCCCAGCCGAAATAGGTCATTGGGCCCTACGCGGCCGCGGGCGGGTCTCGGATCGTTGGTCCCATCAGTTCCCGCCTCGTGGATCGGACAGCTCCGATGACAACACTCGCCAGCAATCAGTGGACGGTTGCGCTTCGTCGAGCGGCCGTACGGGCCGCCATGGCGCCGTCTGTGCACAACACGCAACCGTGGCGGATGCACATCAAGGACGGCCGGCTGGACATCTTCGCGGACCGGTCGCGGCGTCTTCCTGTGCTCGATCCGACGTCGCGTCAGTTGTTGATCAGCTGCGGCTGCGCGGTGATGAATGCCCGGGTGTCGCTTGCGGCGGACGGGCGGCACACGGAGGTTGTTCGCAGCCACGACCCGATCAACGAAGAGCTTCTGGCGTCGATCACGCTCCAGGCTGGGCCGGCCGATCTTGCGCTGGCCGCACTTGACCCAGCGGTCGAGACGCGTCAGACGAACCGCAGGCAGTTCTCGCCGGAAGAGGTGCCAGCGGCCGTGCTCGAGGTCCTCGAGGCTGCGGCCGAAGCAGAGCACGCGACGCTTTTCGTTGTGCGCGATCCTGACCAGCGGGACGTTGTCGCAGCGTTGAGCCAGCGCGCCGACGACATCGAGAACCTCAACCCGGCATATCGCGCGGAACTTCGGGCCTGGACGTCGGACGAGCCAGGCCGCCGGGACGGTGTCCCGCCTCTGGCGGTGCCCAGGGTCGACGGCACGGCCGAGGACGACGTGCCGATCCGGGACTTCGACACGCGCGGGAAGGGCGCCCTTCCGGCGGCCACACACTCGACCCGGAAACAGACCCTTGCGGTGGTCTGCACGGCCGGCGACTCACCCGCAGAATGGCTGCGCGCCGGAGAAGCGCTCGAGCGGGTATTGCTGGAGATTGCCCGACACGGCTATGCGGCGAGCCCGCTCACGCAAGTGACCGAGGTGCCCGCCGCGCGGGCTCAGCTGCGGCAGGAACTCAGCATGATGGGCTACCCGCACGTCCTGTTGCGCATCGGCCGCGCCCCGGTCACCGCATCCTCGCGCCGCCGGCGCCTCGTCGACCTGCTCATCGACGAAACCTGACCCCGCGGCGCCATAGGCGCTCTACGCTTCGGTCATGGCCGGCGATCCGCACGTGCACCCGCCGTCGCTGCAGTTTCCAGATCTGCCCAAGATGGAGCTCGACGATCTGATCGACCAGCTCGTCGAGCGTGCTCAGGGCGTCAAACATGTCCAGGGGCGACTGCGAGCGCTGTTGCGCGCGATCGAGACAGTCACCGGCGACCTGGCCCTCGAAACTGTCCTGCGCAACGTGGTCGAGGCCGCTTGCGAACTCACTCATGCGCGGTACGGCGCCCTCGGCGTCATCAGCCATGATCGCAGCCTCGAGCAGTTCATCTATGTCGGTGTGGACGCCGAAACGGCTGCCCGAATCGGTGACCTGCCGCGCGGCAAGGGCCTCCTCGGTGCGCTGATTACCGACCCCCACCCGATTCGGCTACAGCACATGATCGACGACTCTCGTTCGGTTGGATTTCCGCCGAACCACCCACCGATGGACTCCTTCATCGGCGTTCCGATTCATGTGCGCGGCGAGATCTACGGCAACCTGTATCTCGCCGAGAGCGAGGCGGGCGAGTTCAGCGCAGAGGACGAGGCGCTACTCGTTGCCCTTGGCCTGGCCGCCGGGACCGCGATCAGCCACGCCCGGCTTTATCAGGAGTCGGGCCTGAAACAGCGATGGCTGGAGGCATCGGTCGAGATCAGCGCGCAGATGCTCGCCGCGTCGGGCGAGGACCCCCTCCACCTGATCGCGCGCCGCGCCAGGTCGATTGCCGGCGCGGACGCGGTGACCGTGAGCTTGCTCAGCGCAGACCGGGCGAGCCTGATCGTCGAGGTGGCATTCGGTGGCGGCGCCGAGGATCTGATCGGGCGACGCTTCTCGGCCACTGAAACGCTCGGTGGCCGGGTTGTCGAGACCGGTGTCGCCGTGCTCGGCGATACGTCTGAGGACGTCGGGCCGCCCTCGGATCTGTCTCTGGTGGCGAACGCTGGGCCGCTCATGGTGGTGCCGTTGATGGGGGCCGAGAAGGCGAGTGGGGTGCTGAGCCTGGCTCGGGTTGTGGGCCGGCGTGCTTTTGGCCCGGCGGACCTGGCGATGGCTGCGGGCTTCGCCGCGCACGCCAGCGTGGCCCTCGAATTGGCGGTCGCTCGGGTTGCCGAGCAGAAGGTCGTACTCCTCGAGGACCGAGACCGCATCGCGATGGACCTACATGACCACGTCATCCAGGAGCTGTTCGGGGTCGGACTTCGCCTGGAGGGAGCAGCGGGGCGCACCGACGAACCGTTGGCGACCCGACTCCGGCAGTGCGTGGAGGACATCGATCGAACGATTCGGCGGATTCGGTCGAGCATCTTCGAGCTGCGCGGGAGCTTCCTCACCACCGAGGGCGGGGTCCGCCAGCGTGTTCTCGAGGTGGCCGGCGAGCTGACCGCCGCATTGGGCTTCGCCCCGCACACCGGCTTCGCCGGCCTCGTCGACATCGCGTTGGACGAGGAGCTGACCGGCGATGTCGTCGCCTGCGTACGCGAGACGCTCACCAACATCGCCAAACACGCCGGCGCGACGTCCGCGTCGGTCGATGTTGCGATCGTCGGTGGCGAGCTCACCGTGACCGTCAGCGACAACGGCGTCGGATTCGGCAACCCCACCCACTACGGCGGTCTCGGAAATCTTCGGGCGCGCGCGCAGAAGCGGCACGGGTCCTTCGAGCTGGAACCCGGGCCGCGCGGCGGTACCGTCGTGAGATGGCGGGTGTCGATCCGGTGACCGAGAACCCGCAGCACATCCGCATCTTCCTGCTCGACGATCATGAAGTCGTCCGCCGCGCGATCGCGGAACTGCTCGAGAACGTCGAAGGCTTCGAGGTTGTCGGCGAGGCGGGCACGGTCGAGCAGGCCATGCAGCGGATTCCGGCCGTCCGGCCGGACGTCGCGGTCCTCGACGCACGCCTGCCGGACGGCAGCGGCATCGACGTTTGTCGCGACATCCGCTCGGCGATGCCGCAGACCTACTGTCTCATTCTCACGTCCTACGACGACCAGGATGCCGTGCTCACGTCGGTCCTCGCCGGCGCCTCCGGTTACGTGCTGAAGGAGGTGCGCACCGCGGCATTGGTCGACGCGATCCGGCAGGCCGCGCTGGGTCGTTCGCTGATCGATCCGGGCCTGATCGCCCAGGTGATGGACCGGGTCCGGGAGGGGGCGAAGGTCGATCCGCGCCTGGGGTCGCTCACCGCTCGGGAGCGAGAGGTGCTCGATCTCATCGCCGAGGGCCTGACGAACCGGCAGATCGGCGAGCGGCTGTTCCTCGTGGAGAAGACGATCAAGAACTACGTATCCA
>JAVHVB010000198.1:0-4663 GCA_032160775.1 Pseudonocardiales bacterium
TGATCGACATGCAGTTGTTCAAGAACCGCGCCTTCGCCGCGGGGCAGGCCGTCAACCTGCTCGCCGCGATGTCCCGCGGCGGGCTGCAGTTCATGTTGATCATCTGGCTGCAGGGCATCTGGCTGCCGCTGCACGGCTATGACTTCGCCGACACGCCGCTCTGGGCGGGTATCTACATGCTGCCGCTGACCATCGGCTTCCTGGTGGCCGGGCCGGCGTCCGGCGCGGTGTCCGATCGGTTGGGCGCGCGGGCCTTCGCGACCGGCGGGCTGCTGCTCACCGCGGCGACGTTCGCCGGGCTGATCGCCCTGCCGGCAGACTTCAACTACGTCCTGTTCGCCGGCCTGCTCGCGCTCAACGGGATCGGCATGGGCCTGATGGCCGCGCCGAATTCGGCGGCGATCATGAACGCCGTGCCGGCCAGCGCGCGCGGCGCGGCGTCCGGTATCCGGGCAACCGGCATGAACGCCGGCATGGTGCTGTCGATGGGCGGCTTCTTCACGCTGATGGCGATCGGGCTGTCCAGCCAGCTGCCGACGGCGCTCTCGGACGGCCTCACCGCCTCCGGCGTCTCCCCCGCCGCCGCCCAGTCCGCGTCGCACGTGTCGCCGGTGGGCACTCTGTTCGCCGCGTTCCTCGGCGACAACCCCATCAAGGAACTGGTGCCGAACCCCGGACCCGCGGTCGACACCTCGCGCATCTACGGGCCGACATTCTTCCCGCACCTCATCGCCGGCCCGTTCTCGCACGGCCTGCTGATCGCGTTCGGAGCGTCGATCGTGATGCTGCTGATCGCCGCGGCTGCGTCCCTGATGCGCGGCGGGCGCTATGTGCACGAGGAGGCCGGCGACGTTGCATCCGGTCACCCGCGGAGCGGCGGAACGCTCGCCCGGGCAACCGCCCGCGAGGGGGACGCGCTGTCCGTTCCGGCCCTGCTCGACGACGCAGTCCGCGGTCGCACCTAGCTCGATCTCCCTCCGTTGTGGTCAGCTTTCGGGCCGAATTCCTGACCACCAGGAGGGGAAGAGGCTTCAGCGGTCGGCTTCGGCCTTGCGGATCGCGCGGATGGCGGCCTGGTCGGCGACCCGCTGTTCGTAGGCGCGGCGTGCCTCGGGGTCGATGCCGGTGAGCGCCCGGTGACCATCCAGCAGCCGCATGCCCAGGCGCAGCACCGGACCGGGCACGAGCGCGTCGACGACGTCGAACAGCCGGAGATAACCGGGCACGGTGATCTCGGCCCGCCGGGTGCGGACGCTCGCGACGATGGCCCGCGCGACGTTCTCGGGTTCGACGGTCGGCAGGCCGTGCCCGAGCCGCACCCCCGAGGCGAGCTCGGTACGCACCGCGCTGGGCAGCACCGTGCTGACGCTGACGCCGGTGCCGGCGATCTCGTCGCGCACTGCGAGCGAGAGGCCGCGTGCCGCGAACTTGCTCGCGTTGTAGACCGCCATGCCCGGCACCGGGACCTTGCCGGCCATCGACGCCACGTTGACGACGTGCCCGCTGCCGCGCTCGATCATGTCGGGCAGCACCAGCCGCATCCCGTGGATCAGCCCCCACACGTTGACGTCGAGAGTGGTGGCCGACAGGGCGTCGGGCTCGTCGAGGAAGCCGCCGAGCGGCATCACGCCGGCGTTGTTGACCAGCACGTCGATCCGCCCGTACCGCGCGGTCACGTCGGCGACGCAGCGCTCGAAGGACGCCCGGGAGGTGACGTCGACGCTGAAGGCCGCGCCGCCGATCTCCGCCGCGGAGTCCTGTGCCACCGGCAGATCCAGGTCGGCGAGGCAGACTGTTGCGCCGCGCGCCGTGAACGCCGCTCCCGTGGTGCGGCCGATGCCCCGCCCGCCGCCGGTGATCAGCACTACGGCGTCGGTCAGGTCGATCGGGGGGTAGCCCATACGGGCGGAGATTACGTGATCAGCTGAGTTCGTGCGGGTCGAGCTGGATCCGCACCGGCTCCGCCGAACGGCGCGCCGACCGACCGGCCGCGGCGGCCTTCAGTGCCCGCGCCAGTTCCGCCCCCTGCGAACGCGGCACCCGCACGAGCAACCGCTCGCCGGCGGCACCGAGCGGCACCGGCCCGATCACCTGGGCGGTGTCCGGCAGCTGCGCGGCGCCGAGCAGCTCGGCGACTGCCGCCGGCGGGCCGGTCAGCGAAGCCATCCGGCACACCGGTGGAAAGCCCAGCTCGGCCCGCTCGGCGAGCTCGCGCGCGGCCGCGCCGGCCGGGTCCCACCGGACGAGCGCCTGCACGGCGGGAATTGCGGCGTCGGCGCCCACGACGACCGTGCCGCCGGGCCGCACGAGCGCCGCGGCATTCGCCCACCGGCGCAGTGCCTCTTCGGACGCCCGCAGATCGCCGTGGGACAGCATCGCCCAACCGTCCAGCAGCAAGGCAGCCCCGTAGCCGCCCGGGCACAGCGGCTCGGCCCCGGGGGTCGCCACGACGACCGCCGCCTCGACAGGCACCTCGGCCAGGACGTGGTCACCGCCGGACGTGCGCACCGGTACCCCGGGAAAGGCCCGGCCCAGCTCTTCGGCGGTGCGGCCGGCGCCGACGACCACGGCACGCAGCCGCCCGCCGCCGCACTGTGGGCAGCGCCAGTCGCTGGCCGGCCGGCCGCACCAGCGGCAGGCCGGGACGTCGCGTTCGGAGCGCGCGGCGAGCGGCCCGGCGCAGACCGCGCAGCGCGCCGGCGTGCGATCGCGTGCGCAGGCGAGCGCCGGCAGGTAGCCGCGGCGCGGCACCTGAACGAGCACCGGGAGCTCCTGCGCCAGGGCGTCGCGGGTCGTGCGCCAGGCCAGGCTGGGCAGCCGGGCGGCGGCCGCGGCCGGGTCGCGGGCCAGTTCGACGTCGTCGCCGACCGGCCGTACCAGCGGAACCGCGGCGCGCAGCGCCGAGCGGTCGGCGGCGATCTCGTGCGCCCAAACGCTCTCGATGAGTTGCTGCGCCTCGGCGGTGCGGACGAAGCCGCCCACGATCAGCCCCGCGCCGGTCTGCGCCGAGCGCAGCGCCAGCACGTCGCGCGAGTTCGGGTACGGCGCGCGCGGCTCGGCATGCAGATCGTCACCGTCGTCCCACACGGCGAACAGCGCCGGATCGGCTACCGGCGCGTACGCCGCCGCCCGCGTGCCGATGACCGCCCGCACCGCACCGCGGCGCACCGCCGACCAGCGCCGGTACCGCTCGGCCGGGCCGAGGTCCGCGCTCAGCGCGACATGCCGACCGGTGCCGAGGACAACCGTCAGTGCGAAGTCGAGACGGTCGAGGTCGCGCGCGTCCGGGACGACGACGATCGCGCCCCGGTCGGCCCGGACCGCGACGAGTACCGCCTCGGCCAGCCGGGCGGCCCAGTCCTCACCGGGCAGCGCGGACCAGACCGCGCGCGCCGGCTTGCCCTCGGCGAGCGCGGCGAGGAACGCCGCGCCGGCCCGGTAGCGGCCGAAGCCGGATGCGGTGGGCGGGTCGGGCAGCGGACCCGGGGCGGGATGCACAGCCGACTCTGCGGCCGCATGCCGCGCCGGCACCCCGAGCCGCACGACGTCGACGAAGTTGCCCGCCCAACGGTCGGCGACCGCACGGAACAGGGCGGTCGTATCGCCCGTCAGCACCGGTTCGGCACCGACCGCGCGCTCGAGGTAGGCCAGCGTGCCCTCGTGGTCGGTCTCGGTCGCGCGCTCGACGACGTAGGCATCGACGAGCCGCCCGGCGAAGCGCACCCGCACCCGCGAGCCTGCCTGCACCTGCTCGTCCAGAGTGGACGGGACCTGATAGTCGAAGAGCCGGTCCAGATGCGGCAGCGGGACGTCGACGTACAGTCGCGCGACCGGATCGCGCTCCGCCGGCTGCCGTACTGTTCCGCCACCCCGGGATTTCACTGTTGTTGTCGCGTCCCAGCGATTCGCAGCCTTGCGTTGTTGCCTTGGAGTTCCGGCCCCGGGTTCCCTAGCCCTCGACGAGCTTCTTGAGCTGGTCGGCGCGGTCGGTGCGCTCCCAGGTGAAATCGCGCAGTTCGCGGCCGAAGTGGCCGTACGCCGCGGTCTGCACGTAGATCGGCCGCTTCAGGTCGAGGTCGCGGATGATCGCGGCCGGCCGCAGGTCGAACGTCTGCAGGATGGCCTCGGAGATCTTGGCCGGGTCGGCGGTCTCGGTGCCGAAAGTCTCGATGAACAGACCCACCGGCTCGGCCTTGCCGATCGCGTACGCGACCTGCACCTCGCACTTGCTGGCCAGGCCGGCGGCGACCACGTTCTTCGCGACCCAGCGCATGGCGTAGGCGGCCGACCGGTCGACCTTCGACGGGTCCTTGCCGGAGAAGGCGCCGCCGCCGTGCCGGGCGTAACCGCCGTAGGTGTCGACGATGATCTTGCGGCCGGTGAGCCCGGCGTCGCCCATCGGGCCGCCGATCTCGAACCGTCCGGTGGGGTTCACCAGCAGCCGGTAGCCGTCGACGTCGATGCCGAGCTCGGCCAGGACGGGGCGGACCACGTGTTCCTCGATGTCCGGCTTGAGCAGCGTGTCGAGGTCGATGTCCGAGGCGTGCTGGCTGGACACGACGACCGTGTCGAGCCGCGTCGGCCGGTCGTCGACGTACTCGATGGTGACCTGCGTCTTGCCGTCCGGCCGCAGGTAGGGGACGGTGCCGTCCTTGCGGACCGC
>JAVHVB010000199.1:0-2863 GCA_032160775.1 Pseudonocardiales bacterium
GACAGCCCGCGCACGGTCACGTCCGTGCCGACGAGATCCTCCGACTCGACCGCCTCGATCCGCTCGCCGCCGAAGGTGACCAGCCAGGACGGACCGTCCGCGGCATCGAGGCCGAGCGTGGCCGCGCGGGCGACAGCGTTGCGCTTGCGGGCGCCGAAGCCGAGCAGGATCTCAGCCATGCCGTCCTGGGCGAACGCGGCATCGAACAAGGTGATCTCGTCGCCCGCGGCACCTTCGGCGTCGACCCGGTGGATCGCGGTCTCGTGCGCCTGTCGCCGCGCCCAGAAGTGCAGCGGCGAGTCGGCGGGCAGGAAGGTGAAGCACTCGAGGTCGGGCGCCGCCGAGCGCAGCGTCGCGACGAGCGCCACGTGGCCGTTCTCGAACCACTCGGCGAGCTCGTCGTCGTCGTCCGGTCCGGAGCCGACGGCCGCACCGGCCGGCGTGCCGCCCGATTCACTGCAGGTGGTCACGATGTCGGCGGCCCACCGATGCACGCCGCCGGTATGCGTGACGAGGTCGCGCACCGTCCAGTCGGTGCGCGGCACGGGCGCGTCCCATCCGGCGCGGCGGGCGGCGGCGAGAAGCAGCTCGCCGTCGGATTCCAGCCGGTTGACCAGCGCGAGTGCTTCCACCGGTCAGACCAGCCGATGCATCCAGTTGTGCGCATCCGGTTCGCGGCCGGTCTGGATGGCCATCAGGTGTTCGCGCAGCTGCATGCTCACCGGCCCGGGCGTGCCGTCGCCGATCGTCCAGCCGCCGTTGTCGCTGTCGACCGCGCCGATGGGGGTGATGACCGCGGCGGTTCCGCAGGCGAAGACCTCGGTGATCGCGCCGGACGCGGTGCCGTCACGCCACTCGTCCGTCGAAATCTTGCCCTCCTCGGCGCTGTAGCCGAGGTCGGCGGCGAGCGTGAGCAGCGAGTCGCGGGTGACACCGGGCAGCAGCGTGCCGGTGAGTGCCGGGGTGACGATCCGGGCGGACGGGCCGGAGCCGTAGACGAAGTACATGTTCATGCCGCCCATCTCCTCGACCCACCGGTGTTCGGCGGCGTCGAGCCAGACGACCTGGTCGCAACCCCTGGCGGTGGCCTGCGCCTGCGCGACGAAGGCAGCGGCGTAGTTGCCGGCGCACTTGGCGAAGCCGGTGCCTCCGGGCGCGGCTCGGGTGTACTCGGTCGACAGCCACACCTTCACCGGCTTGATGCCGCCGGAGAAGTACGAACCGGCCGGCGAGGCGATGAGCAGGTAGGCGTAGGAAGACGACGGCTTGTTGACGCCGAGCCCCACGTCCGTGGCGATCATCAGCGGACGCAGGTAGAGGGACTCGTCCGGGTCGGTGGGCACCCAGTCCTGGTCGACCTCGACGAGCGCGCGCAGCGACTCGAGAAACAGTTCCTCGGGCAGTTCGGCCATCGCGAGCCGCGCCGCCGAGCGGGCGAATCGCGCAGCGTTCTGGTCGGGCCGGAAGGTGGCCACCGCGCCGTCGGGCTGCCGGTAGGCCTTGAGGCCCTCGAAGATCTCCTGGCCGTAATGCAGCGCGGACGTCGCCGGGTCGAGTGTCAGCGGCCCGTACGGGACGACCGCCCCCTCACCCCACGCCCCGTCCGCGAAGTCGATGCGGACCATGTGGTCGGTGAAGTAAGTGCCGAAGCCCGGCGCAGCGAGAATCGCCGCCCGCTCCTCGGCAGCGCGGGGCGCCGGATTGCGCGCGACGGTGAAGGGCATCCTCAAATCTTAGGACGCCCAAGCAATCGGCGTTACCCGGCGTTGATGGCGCTCTCGGCGGTCACGATCGACACCAGCGTGCCCACCTCTTCGTCGGTGGCCGACAGCGCGATCGCGGGCAGCGACTTGGTAAGCATCTCGAGCAGCTGGTCACGATCGATCGTCCGGGTGTCGATCCAGCGGACCACGCATTCCTCGACGTAGCCGACCCAGCCGGCGATCGCGAGCTGCAGCCGTGGGCTGACCTCGAGTCCCATCGTGGTCAGCACGTCGAGGATGCGCTGGGCCATCGTGCTGCGCGTGTCGTCGAAGATGGCACGCATCTTCGTGTCCCCGCTCGCGGCGCCGCGCACGAGCGACTTGTAGTTGTCCGGGTTCTCCTCGACGTAGTCCATGAAGGACGACAGCGCGCCGCGCAGCGCGTCCACCGGCGACTGGGAGGTGTCCGGCTCGGTCCGCCGGATCATCTCGGCCGCGGCCGCGCGCGCCACCTCGAGGTGGAAGTGCTGCTTGGACGGGAAGTAGTGGAACAGCAGCCCGCGGGAGATGCCTGCGGCCTTCGCGATCAGCTCGACGGACAGCTCGTCCAGCCGGCGGGTGGCCAGCATCTCGACGCCGAGCGCGATGAGCTGCGCCCGCCGCGCATCCGGGCTCAGTCTCGTCCGTTTCGGGGCCACGAAATCAGCGTAGCTCGCTGTTGAACGTGAGCCAACTATCTATTGACTGCTATTCAATGAGGATTTACCGTGGACGACATGACACAGGTAGCGTCCCGACAACCGTCGGCAAGCCGTGCCCGCAATGGCCGCAGCCACCGTAAGCACCACGCCGTCCTCATCGTCGGCAGCGGCTTCGCCGGCCTCGGTGCCGCGATCCGGTTGATGAAGGAAGGCCGCGACGACTTCCTCGTTCTCGAACGGGGCAGCGAGGTCGGTGGTACCTGGCGGGACAACACGTACCCCGGCGCGGCGTGCGACGTCCCGTCGCATCTCTACTCGTACTCGTTCGCGCCGAACCCCGGCTGGTCACGGCGCTTCTCGCCCGGCCCGGAGATCCGCGAGTACGTCGAGGGCGTGGCGCGGCGCTTCGGCGTGCTCGAGAAGACGCGCTTCGGCGCGGAGGTCGAGCGCGCGACGTGG
>JAVHVB010000200.1:0-5353 GCA_032160775.1 Pseudonocardiales bacterium
ACCAGGTCGCCGGGCCGGGCCACCGCCGCGATCCGCTCCGGCACCGCGTCGTAGCGCGGCTCGTAGATCACCTGCTCGGAAGGCAGCGGGATCAGCGTGCTGATCGTGGCGCCGGTGACGCCGGGGATGGGTTCCTCACGGGCCGGAAAGATGTCCATGACTACGGCGATGTCGGCGATCGCCAGCGCCTCGGCGAACTCCGTGGCGAAGGTCTGCGTGCGGCTGTACGTACCGGGCTGGAACACCGCGATGAGCCGGCCGGTCCGTCCGCCGGCACCGGCCGCCAGTGCTTCGCGCGCCGCGGTCAGCGACGCCGCGATCTCGGTCGGATGGTGCGCGTAGTCGTCGTAGACCCGGACCCCGCCCCCCTGGCCGTGCGACTCGAAGCGCCGGTGCACGCCACCGAAGCCGGCCCACGCGCCGGCCGCGCGCTCGACGTCCAGCCCGAGGTGTTCGGCCAGCATGAGCGCAGCAGTGGCGTTGAGCGCCATGTGCGCGCCGATCAGCGCGCCGACCCGCACCCGGCGCGGCGCGGCGCCGAGCCCGCTGACGAGGAACTCGACCGCGTCCGGCCGGGTGCGCACCTCGGAAACGCGCACGTCGGCGTCCTGAGCGACGCCGTAGGTGCGGACCGCGCGGCCGGCGTTGCGCGCGTAGTCGGCGACGCGCCGCGCGCCGGCGTCGTCGGCACAGACCAGCAGCACGCCGTCGCTGTCGACGCGATCGACGAACAACTCGAACGCGCGGTGGATCCCCTCGAGGTCGCCGTAGTTCTCCAGGTGATCGGCCTCGACGTTGGTGATCACCGCCGCGGACGGGCGCACGAGCAGGAACGACCCGTCGCTTTCGTCCGCCTCGACGATGGCGAGCGGGCCACTGCCGAGGTGCGCGTTCTTTCCGGTCTCGTACAGGTTGCCGCCGATCGCGAACGACGGGTCGGCGCCGCACGCCTGGGCGGCGACGACCAACAGCGACGTCGTCGAGGTCTTGCCGTGGGTGCCGGCGACCGCGACGATCCGCTTCCCCTCGAGCGCGCTCGCCAGGGCCGCGGCGCGGCGCAGGAACGGTTTGCCACTTGCCCGCGCGGCGACGAACTCCTCGTGCCGCGGGTTGATCGCTGTCGTGTAGACGAAGGTGTCCGCGTCGTCGAGGTGAGCCGGCGAGTGGCCGATGTGCACCTCGGCGCCGAGCGCGCGCAATCCGGCCACGGTCAACGAGTCGCGCGCCTCGCAGCCGCTCACCGGCAGCCCGCGCTCGAGCAGGATGCGCGCAAGAGCGCTCATCCCGGCCCCCGCGATCCCCATGATGTGCACCCGGCCGAGGCCGGCCAACGGCGGCACGACGTCGGTGGCGGCGGAGCGCACCAGCGCTGCACCGGGCGCCGCCCAGTCCTCCGGGCGGTCCGCGTCGTGGTCCCTGACGGTCACCGACGCTCCCGACCGCCGGCGCCGAACCTCCGGCGTTCGCCGACCACCGTGAGCACGTGCCGGGCGAGCACCACATCGGCGTCGCGCGCGCCGGCGCGGGTTGCCGCGGCGGACATCCGGGCCACCTGCGTCGGGTCGGTGATGAGCGGCAGCAGATTCGTCTCGACCCAGGCGGGCGTGAACTCGTCGTTGTCGACGATGACCGCGCCGCCGGCCGCTGCAATCGGCTCGGCGTTGAGCCGCTGCTCCCCGCCGCGCAGCGGCAGCGGCACGTACACCGCGGGTAGCCCGACGGCGCTGAGTTCGGCGCAGGTCATCGCGCCGGACCGGCACACCACGAAGTCGGCGGCGGCGTAGGCGTACTGCATCTCTTCGACGTAGGGCACCAGGACGTACGGCGTCGAGGTCGGCCCGTCGGGCACGTCCACGACGTTGGCCGGGCCGGTGATGTGCAGCACCTGCACACCCGCAGCGCGCAGCGCGCCCGCCGCGCCGGAAACCGCCCAGTTGATCGCCCGCGCGCCCTGCGACCCGCCAGTGACCATGAGCACCGGACCGTCCGGTCTCAGCCCGAATCTCGCCCGCGCCTCGGCGCGCAGCGCACTGCGGTCGAGGCCGGTGATGGCAGGCCGCAGCGGGATCCCGATCGGCGTGGCGTGCGCCAGCCGGATGCCGGGCGAGGCGGTGAAGACGTGCGTGGTCATCCGGGCGGCCATCCGGTTCGCGACGCCCGGGCGCGCGTTCGCCTCGTGCACGACGATCGGCAGCTCGCGCCGGCGCGCGGCGAGGTAGGCGGGCACGGCCACGTAGCCGCCGAAGCCGACGACGACCTCGGCCTCCACCCGGTCGAGCACCGCGCCCGCGACCCGCACCGACCGCCGCAGCCGGGCCGGCGTGGCGAACAGCGCGCCGTTCACCTTGCGCTGCAGCGGTACCGGCGGGATCAGCTCGAGCGGGTAGCCGCGGGCCGGGATCAGCGTCGTGTCGAGGCCGCGGACGGTGCCCAGAGCGGTGATCTGCGCATCGGGCGAGAGCCGGCGCAGCGCGTCGGCAAAGTTCATGGTCGGCTCGATGTGCCCGGCCGAGTGTCCGCCGGCGACGACCACGCGGGGCGGTTCATCGGTCAACGCCGCCTGCCCGCACCCGGGAAGTCCCGGCGGGTTGCAGCGGCCGGGGGTCGGCGCGACGCGGACGAACGACGTTTCGGCGGCACGTAGGCCGACGGTACCGGGATGCGCAGCCAGCGTTCCAGGCGCGCGCGCTTGCCGCGCCGTTCGGCGCGTCGCGCCGCCGAGACCGCCGACGACTCGTGCCGGGCGAACGACACCAGCATGCCCAGCACGAAGAAGGTGATCAGCAGGGATGTGCCGCCCGCCGAGATCAGCGGTAGCGGGATGCCGGTGACCGGCAGCAGCCCGGTGACGTAGCCGATGTTGATCACCGCCTGGCCGCACAGCCAGATGGTCGCCGCGCCCGCGGCGAGCCGGACGAACGGGTCGGCGCTTCGCCGCACGACGCGAAGGCCGGCGTAGGCGAACAATCCGAACAGCGCGAGGACGGTCAGGCAGCCGAGCATGCCGAGCTCCTCGCCGATGATGGCGAAGACGTAGTCGGAGTTCGCGTTCGGCACCCAGCCGTACTTCGATGTGCCCTGGCCCAGGCCGACGCCGAACAGCCCGCCCGACGCGAGCGCGTAGAGGCCCTCGACTGTGTGGTAGCCGCTGCCCATCTTGTCCTGGAAGGGGTGCAGGAACCCGGTGAGCCGGGCCAGCCGGTACGGCGCGGCGACGGCCAGCAGCGTCACCGAGGCGGCCACCAGGGCGAGCACCACGGCGAAGTACCGCAGCGGCATCCCGACCATCCACAGCAGGCCCAGCAGGATCAGCATGAAGCACAACGTCGTGCCCAGGTCCGGCTCGAGCATGACGAGCATCACGACGAACCCGAACCCCGGAAGCAGCGGCACGAACAGATGCCGCGCGCGGCGCAGCGTGCCGAGTTGCTGTTTGCGGGCGAGCAGATCCGCGCCCCAAAGCACCATCGCCAGCTTGGCCAGCTCGGACGGCTGGAGCTGGAGCGGGCCGACGTCGATCCAGCGGCGCGCGCCGTAGGCGCTGACGCCGACACCTGGGATCAGGACGGCGACCAGCGCGATCACGGCGAGGCCGAGGATCGGGTAGGCCATGAAGCGGAACCCGCGCGGTGAGCAGCGCATCGCGAACCAGAACACCAGCAGGCCGAGTGCGATGAACTCGGCCTCCTTGATCGCCTGGCCCCAGACCGAGCCGACGCCGTTCGTGTCGTGGCTGGCCGCGATCGTGGTCGAGACCGCCATGAGGATGCCGAAGCCGAGCAGGCCGGCCATCGCGAGCAGCAACAGCTGGACCGAGGCGTAGGGCCGGTCAGTGAAGCGGGACGCGGGCGCGGCACCGCGCAGCCGCTCGCGGACGGCGTCGAGCGAGAACAACCTGAACTCCGGTTTGGCCGCCCGGGTGGGCGCGCTGTACCGCGACTCGTCGACCTCGGCCGTCCGCACGCTGGAACCGGCCCTCACGGCAGCTCCCGGACCGCGGCGGCGAACGCGTCACCACGCGCGGCGTAGCTGGAGAACATGTCGTAGGAGGCCGCCGCCGGGGCAAGCAGGACGACGTCGCCGGGGCGCGCGAGCCCGGCCGCGGCGTGCACCACCTCGGTCATCGCACCATCGTCGGTGCTGTCGACCGAGATCACGGGCACATCCGGCGCGTGTCGTCCGAGTGCTGCGGCGACCTCGGCGCGGTCCTCGCCGAGGAGGACCGCTCCGGCGAGCCGGTCGGCTACCTCTGCGACGAGGTCGTCGACGCTGACGCCCTTGAGCTGGCCGCCGGCGATCCACACGACGCGCGGGTACCCCGTCAGGGACGCGCGCGCGGCGTGCGGGTTCGTCGCCTTGCTGTCGTCGACCCAGGTGAGCCCGCCGGCGGTACGCACGAGCTGGTTGCGATGCGGATCCGGGACGAAGGTGCGCAGCCCCTCGGCGATCGCCTCGGGCGGCACGCCGTACGCGCGGGCGAGCGCGGCCGCGGCCAGCGCGTTCGCGACGTTGTGGTCACCGGGCGGCCGCACGTCGGCGACCGCGCACAATGAACGTCCGTCGTCGCCGAACGCGCGTGAGACGAGCCGGCCGTCGGCCACGCCGAGCTGCCCGGCCAACGGGTTGCCGAGCGTGCACCCGACGCCGTTCGGCGGGAACAGGGCGGCGACCCGCGGGTCGTCCACATTGCCCACCGCCACGCCGCCGTTCCAGACGGCGGTCTTCGCCTGCGCGTAGGCCGCCATCGAGCCGTGCCAGTCGAGGTGGTCGGGAGCGAGGTTGAGCAGGACACCCGCCAGCGGCCGGATCGTCGACGACCAGTGCAGCTGATAGCTCGACGCCTCCACTGCCAGCACGTCGTACGGCTCGGCCGCGACCACCGCGTCGATCACCGAATCGACGACGTTGCCGACCGCGAGCGCGCGCCGACCGGCGGCCAGCAGCATCGCTTCCAGCATGCGCACCGTGGTCGTCTTGCCGTTCGTGCCGGTGACCACCAGCCACGGCGCGGCATCACTGCCGCGCAATCGCCAGGCGAACTCGAGCTCGCCGACGACCTCGACGCCCCGCTCGGCCGCGTCGGCGAACAGCGGATGCGACGGTGGCCAGCCCGGGGAGGTGACGACCAGGCGCGTATCGGCGGGCAGCGCGGTCAGCTCACCGGCGAACTCGGCACCCGCCGCCACCACCGCGTCCAGTCCGGCGGGCCGCGTCCGGTCGGTGAGCACCACCCGCGCACCGCGCGCCAACAGCACGCGCGCTGCCGCTTGGCCGGCGAAGCGCGCCCCGCACACGACGACGAGCCTGCCGCGGAGCGGATCAGCTGACACCGGCCCGCGCAGCGGGTCAGCCA
>JAVHVB010000201.1:0-2735 GCA_032160775.1 Pseudonocardiales bacterium
TGCGGGCGGTGACGGTGTCGTGCCCGGGCAACGCGCAGGCGGTGTCCAGGCCCAGGACGTGGTTGAGCCGGCCGAAGGCCAGCCACGACCCGAGGCACATGGACAGCTCGACGATCTCGCGCTGGTCGTAGTGGGCGGTCATGCGGGCCCAGAACGCGTCGTCGAGGCCGTGGTGGTCGAGGGCGTAGCGCTCGGCGTACTCGGCGGCCAGGCGGGTGCGGTCGTCGAAGGCGTCGGTGGTGCGCCAGTCCTCGACGGCCTGGTCGAACGTGTCCTCGACCGTCTGGCCGTCGCGCTCGGTCCGCCAGTCCTGGCAGAACAGGCACCCGTTGATCTGTGCGATGCGCAGCCGCGCCGCCTCGAACTCGCGCAGCCCGAGCGAGGTGTGGGAGTACACCGCGGCTGAAAACGCGGCCGCCGCCGGGCCGATCTTGGGCACCAACTGGCCCCAGACGTAGGTGATCGGGTCTTTGCCGTCCGGAACGTCGACCAACATGACCCCATCAGACCGGACAAGCGCCCGGGTGTCCATCTCGCTACAGTCTGGCGACCATGGACGTGCGATCAGGGTTGCTCCGCGACCGCTGGCTGCTCGATCGCGCCGTCTACCAGCCGGGCCAGCGCGCCGGCCACTACGAGAGCTTCTATCAGCGCGCGAACCACCCGGAGCGGCCGTTCGCGTTCTGGATCCGGTACACGATCTTCGCTCCGGCCGGCGCTCCGGCCGCTGCGGTCGGTGAGCTCTGGGCGGTCGTGTTCGACGGCGAGACCGGCCGGCACACCGTGGCGAAGGAGGAGATCCCGATCGCCGACTGTGCCTTCGACCGTGCCGCGTTCGGCGTGCGGATCGGGCGAAGTGATCTCGGGCCGGGCGCGCTGACCGGCTCGGCCGGCGCGATCCGGTGGGATCTCGCCTACGACGGGGACCAGGCGCCGCTGCTGCTGCTGCCGCCCAAGATGTATGCGGGCGCGCTGCCGAAGGCGAAGAGCCTCGTGCCGCTGCCGCTCGCGCGGTTCAGCGGCAGCCTCACCGTGGCCGGGGAGCGGGTGGAGGTCGACGGCTGGACCGGTAGCCAGAATCACAACTGGGGCACCGAGCACACGCACCGCTACGCGTTCGGCCAGGTCGCGGGTTTCGACGACGCGCCGGACACCTTCCTCGAGGTGGCGACCGTGCAGGCCAGGATCGCCGGACCGGTGCGCACGCCCGAGCTCACCACCTGCGTCCTGCGCCACGAGGGCGAGGAGTACTCGTTCGTCTCCGTGCGCCGGGCGCTGCGCGCCAGGGCGCGCTACGGGTACTTCCACTGGGACTTCGCGACCGGCGACGAGCGGGTGCGGATCGCGGGCCGGATCGCCGCCCCGCGGGACTCCTTCGTCGGCCTGCGCTACAACAATCCGCCGGGCGGCGTGAAGCACTGCCTGAACACCAAGATCGGCAACGCCGAGCTGAGCATCCGGGACCGGGGGAGCGGGCGCCGGCAGACGCTGCGCACCGCTAACCGGGCACTGTTCGAGATCCTCACCGACGACACCGAGCACGGCGTGCCGCTCCGTGCCTGAGCGACCGACGCTCTGCGGGCGCGCGAATCTTGATGCTCTGCGCAGGGTATGGCCCGTCGTCCGCATCACGATCGCGATGAAGCCGCGACCCGCGTGCCGTGACCTCTATTCGGTCAGCAGCCGGCGCAGCAGGTGCATGGCGACCACGACAGCTCGCTTCCGGACGTCGGCGCGGTTGCCCGGCAGGACGATCCGCATCGGCAGCGTGCGGTCGGCGTCGGCGACGCACAGATGCACAAGGCCGACCGGCTTGTCCGGCGTGCCGCCGTCCGGGCCGGCGATGCCGGTGATGCCGACACCGACATCGGCGCCGAGCCGGGCCCGCACGCCCGTCGCCATCGCCTCGGCAACCTCGGCGGAGACCGCCCCCATGCGGGCGATCAACTCGGCAGGCACGCCGACGACCTCCTGCTTGACCACGTTGGCATAGCTCGTGACGCCGCCGAGCACATAGGCCGAGGAGCCGGGACGCTCGGTGAGCCGCGCGGCGAGCAGCCCGCCGGTACACGACTCCGCAGCCGCGATCGTGCGCCCGGTTGCGAGCAGGGCGGTTGCGACGACGTCGTCCACGGTGCGTCCGTCGGACGAGAACAGAGTGCGGGAGTAGGTCTCGCCGAGTGCGGAGGCGAAGCCCGCGTAGGCCGCTTCGGCGGCCGGACGGTACCGGGTGACGATCTCCAGCTCCCCGTCGCGCAGGCAGGTGGTGATCTCCAGCCCAGCCAGCCGGTCGCCGAGCCCGCGCAACGTCGCGGCGAGCTCGGACTCCGGCGTGCCCCACAGCCGGATCGTTCGCTGGCGCAGCTCCTGCCGGCCGGCGAGCGCCGCGCCGACGGCCGGGTCGGCGAGCACCGCAGGCCACATGCCCTGCAGCTCGCGCGGCGGGCCGGGCAGGACCACGATCGGTGGTCCGGTCCGACCTTCTGCGGGCGACACGATCAGCCCGGGCGCGGTGCCGACCGGCGCGATGACAGTCGCGCCGATCGGCACGAGCGCCTGCTTGCGGGTCGCCGCCGCGGTGGCCTCCTCGTCGACCTGCCAGCCGCGGCCGGCCATGAATCGCGCGACGATGCCGGCGATGTGTTGCTCCAGTTCGGTGTCGAGCTGCGCCGGGCGGCCCTGGAACTCGCCGACGATCTCGGCCGTCAGATCGTCCGCGGTCGGGCCGAGGCCGC
>JAVHVB010000202.1:0-3291 GCA_032160775.1 Pseudonocardiales bacterium
GTCTACCTCGACCCGGCCGACCCGGTCGACCGCTACTGATCGCGACCACTCTGACACCCGGACCTGCCGGGCGGCCTACCCCCCGGGCCGCCCGGCATTTTTCTGCCCGCCGGCCGAACGGGCCGGGTGGGGGCTGACACCATGGTCATGGTGAACCGGCTGAGCGCCTCGACGAGCCCGTACCTGCGGCAGCACGCCGACAACCCTGTCGACTGGTGGGAATGGTCGGACGACGCGTTCGCCGAAGCCCGCCGCCGCGATGTGCCGATCCTGCTGTCGGTCGGCTATGCGGCCTGCCACTGGTGCCACGTCATGGCCCATGAGTCGTTCGAGGACGCCGGTGTGGCGGCCCTGATGAACGAGAACTTCGTCAACATCAAGGTCGACCGGGAGGAGCGGCCGGACGTCGACGCGGTTTACATGGAAGCGACTACGGCACTCACCGGGCACGGCGGGTGGCCGATGACGTGCATGCTGGACACCGACGGCGCGCCGTTCTACGCGGGCACCTACTTCCCGCGCGAGCAGTTCGCCCGGCTGCTCACCGCGATCGCCGATGTCTGGCGACGCGACCGCGCCGAGGCGCGGGCAGCCGGCCAGCGCATCGTCGAGGCTCTCGCTTCGGCGACCGCGCCGCCGTCGCCCGGGGGCCCGCTGCTCAGCGAGGTCGACCTCGACCGGGCGGTGGGCGTGCTCGCCGGCCAGTTCGACCGGCAGCACGGAGGTTTCGGGCGGGCGCCGAAGTTCCCGCCCTCGATGGTGCTCGAGTTCCTGCTGCGCGCGCACGAGCGCACTGCCGAACCGACCGCGCTCGCGATGGCCGAGCAGACGTTCGACGCGATGGCCCGCGGCGGAATGTACGACCAGCTCGGCGGCGGGTTCGCGCGCTACTCGGTCGACCACGCGTGGGTGGTGCCGCACTTCGAGAAGATGCTGTACGACAACGCGCTGCTACTGCGCGGCTACCTGCACTGGTGGCGGCGCACCGGTTCGCCGCTCGCCGAGCGGGTCGCCCGGGAGACCGCCGACTTCCTGCTCCGCGACCTGCGCACCGTGGAGGGCGGCTTCGCCTCCGCGCTGGACGCCGACACCGACGGCGTCGAGGGGCTCACCTATGCCTGGACCCGGGAGCAGCTCCGGGAGGTGCTCGGCACCGACGCGGCCGAAGCGGCCCAGATGTTCGAGATCACCGACGACGGGACGTTCGAGCACGGCGCGTCGACGCTGCAGCTGCTCACCGACCCGGCCGACCCGGACCGTTGGGCGGATCTGCGCACCCGCCTGTTCGCGGCGCGCACGATCCGCCCGCAGCCGGCCCGCGACGACAAGGTGGTGACCGCCTGGAACGGGCTCGCGATCGCCGGGCTCGCCGAGGCCGGTCTGCTCCTCGACGAGCCGCGCTACCGTGCGGCCGCCGTCGACTGCGCGCAATTGCTGCTCGACGTGCACCTGGCCGGGGGGCGGCTGCGGCGTACCTCTCGGGACGGAATCGCCGGCGGCGCGGCCGGGGTGCTGGAGGACTACGGCGACCTCGCCGACGGGCTGCTCACTCTGCATCAGGTGAGCGCGGACCCGCGTTGGCTGGCGGCCACCGGCGGGTTGCTCGACACGGCGCTTGCGCACTTCGGCGACGGCGCGGGCGGATTCTTCGACACCGCGGACGACGCCGAGCAGCTCGTCCGCCGACCGCGCGACCCGGCGGACAACGCCACGCCGTCCGGGGCGAGCGCGCTGATCACGGCACTGGTTGCATACGCGGCGCTGACCGGTTCGGCCGAGCACCGCGCGGCGGCGGAGGCGGGGCTGCGCCAGGTGGGCGAGCAGGCGGCCGGCCAGCCGCGGTTCTTCGGCTGGGCGCTGGCCGCTGCGGAGGCGCTGGTGGACGGGCCCGTGCAGATCGCGATCGTCGGCGAGCCGGACGGCGGCCCGCTGACCGATACGGCCTGGCGGCTGCGGCCGCCCGGCGCAGTCGTGCTCTCCGCGGCACCGGATTCCGCCGGCCTGCCACTGCTCGCCGACCGCCCGCTCATCGCCGGCCGGCCGGCCGCCTACGTCTGCCGCGGCATGGTCTGCGATCTACCGGTCACCGAGGTCGCCGCTCTGGAACGGCTGCTGCGGCGCTGACGGTTTTGGCGCCCCGGCGTCGAATAGCGGCTCGGGACGCCAAAACCGGTTACTCCTTGGCGAGGTTGGGACCCTCCGCGCGCAGGTTGGCGACGTTCTCCATCGCCTCGCGAAGGCCGCTGAGCCATTCGTCGGTGTGCTCGCTCACCAACCGCACGCACCACGCGAGCGCATCCGAGCGGGAGCGGGCCACCCCGGAGTCGACGAGGGTGTCGAGCACCACGCGCTCGTCGTGGCGCAGCCGGGTCATCACCGGCACCGCGAGATGGGTGAACAGCACCCGGGTGTCGCCGATGGCGGCGCCCCAGGCGACCTTGCGGCCGTAGCGTGCCTCGGCCTCGTCGGCGATCCGCATCCGCGCCTCGCGGGTCTCCTCGCGGAACCGGCCGATCCGTCCTTGGGCGGTCGCCGGCTCGTCCCCGTCCGGAGCCGGCAGTCCGCCGACGACCACGATCTCCTCGCGGTCGACCGTGACGGTGGGCTCGCCGACGAACCACTCGTCGGGCAGCCGGCCGGCGAACCAGGCAGCCGCGTCGTCGGCGGGCGGCAGGTCGGCCTGTTGCCAGCCGCCGCGACCGCGCGATCCCCGGCCGCCGCGGTGTGCTCGATGGTCATGTCCATGCATGGCAGTCTCCTTACTGTCTTACAACAATTACATCATTACACAGCAATAGAGCGCGCGCCAGGAACCCGCATGACGAGGCGGGCGGGGCTCTCGATCAGTGGAAGACGGCGAACCAGATCGCGACGTAGTGGCACAGCGCGGCGATCAGCGTGCAGAGGTGGAAGACCTCGTGGAACCCGAAGACGCCCGGGAGCGGGTTCGGCCGCTTCAGTGCATAGACGACGCCGCCGACCGTGTAGACCACCCCGCCGGTGACGATCAGCACGAACGCCGCGATGCCGGCGTTGTGCAGGATGTCCGGCATCACGAACGCCGCAACCCAGCCCAGGCCGATATAGCACGACGCCGACAGCCAGCGCGGCGCGTCCGGCCAGGCGGTTTTCAGCAGAACGCCGAACGACGCTCCGGTCCAGACCACGGCGAGAACGGCGATCGCGGCCGTCCGCGACAGGGTGAGTGCCGCGATCGGGGTGTACGTCCCGGCGATGAACACGAAGATCATCGAGTGATCCAGGCGCTTCATCACGCCGTGTGCGCGCGGT
>JAVHVB010000203.1:0-5540 GCA_032160775.1 Pseudonocardiales bacterium
ACCTGCGCACCGCCATCGCCGACAGCGTCGTGCGGGCCGTGATCGACAGCGTGCTGCCCAAGCTGACCATCACCGCGGACGCGACCCCGCACCACATCATCGGCGCGGCAGTCGACGTGATCATGGGCTGGCTGGACGAGCACCCGAACCTGTACCACTTCCTGCGCAGCCGGCGCACTGGTGCGTCGCTGGACTCGGTCGAGGGCACCCTGGCCGACAACGTCGCGGCGCTCCTCAAGACGATCATGGTGCTGTTCGGCATCGACAGCGAGAAGGCCGAGCCGGGCGCCTACGGCATCGTCGGATTCGTCGAATCGGTCGGCAGCTGGTGGCTCGAGCACCGCACGATCAGCCGGGACCGGCTCGCCGCACAGATCACGATGGGCGTTTGGTACCTGCTCCAGGGCACTGCCCGCGAATTCGGAGTCGAGCTCAGCCTCGACGAACCGCTCCCGCTCGGAGCCTTCGCCCCACAGGAGACGACAGCATGAGCGAACTCGAGGACGGCTACGACGGCGCGGCCGAGTTGGTCGACGGCGAGACCAGCGTCGCAGTCGAGGTCCAGCTGCGCGGCCACTTCGACCCGATCAGCGGCAAGTACAGCTGGTACGGCCGGGTGGCCGCCACGCCCGAGGTCTCTGCGCTGGTCGCCGCGGGTGCCCGCAAGGTAAAGCTCCGCACGCCGCACGCCGAGGTCGAGACCGCGCTGGCCGACGTGGACCCCTGGGGCCGGCCGCGCGTGGCGGGCTTCGGCGCTGCGCCGTTCGAGGTGCTGACCACGCTGCCAGGAGGCGTTGACTAACCTGTCGACGTGCCGGTCGATCAGTCATTCACGGGGCGGGTCTACCCGCCGACGCCCCCCTACGAGGTGGGCCGGGAGAAGATCCGCGAGTTCGCCGACGCGATCAACGACCCGAATCCGCTGTACCGGGACCGCGCCGTCGCCGAGTCCCACGGCTATCCGGACGTCATCGCGCCGCCGACGTTCCCGATCGTGTTGACGCTGAAGGCCGGCCACCAGGTGATCGCCGATCCGGACCTCGGCATCGACTACTCGCGGGTGGTGCACGGCGAGCAACGTTTCGTGCACCATCGGCCGGTGTATGCCGGCGACGTCCTGCAGGTGATCGTGACCGTCGACGATATCCGCGCAGCGGCCGGCAACGACCTGGTCACCACTCGCGCCGAGGTGAGCACGGTCGGCGGCGAGCTGGTCGTCACCGCCACCTCGACCATCGTGGCCCGAGGCACCGCCAAATGACCGCGGCCCAGGTCGGCGACGAGATCCCGGCGCGCGATTTCCCGATCAGCCGGCTCGATCTCGTCCGCTACGCGGGCGCCTCGGGCGACTTCAACCCGATCCACTGGAATGAGCGGTTCGCCACGAGCGTCGGGCTGCCGGACGTCATCGCGCACGGCATGTTCACCATGGCGAGCGCGGTGCGGGTCGTCACCGACTGGGCCGGCGACCCGGGTGCCGTCCTCGAGTACGGCGTCCGGTTCACCCGCCCGGTCGTGGTGCCGGATCCGGACGGCGCCACGCTCACCGTCGGCGGCCGGGTGGCCGCCGTCCGCGCCGACGGTCTCCTCGAGGTCGACCTCGTCGCCACGGTCAACGACCAGACGGTGCTGGCCAAGGCGCGCGCAGTGGTCCGGTTGCCGAGCGCGGGCTGATGCCGCACCGCACCGCCGGCGGAGCCGCCGCTGCGGTCGCGCTCGCCGCCCTCGCCCTCGTCGCCTGCACGTCGACGACGGCCGGCCGCGGCAGTTCCGCGCTCACGCCGACGACGTCCGGCGGCCCGACCAGCTCGGCGACGAGCTCGTCGCCGACGCCCGACCCCGGGGACTGCCACACCTACGCCGAGCCCGACCCGGACCGGCCGCGGATGGCGCTGAGCTTCACCATCGCCGCCGATCACCAGACGGTCGTCGGGCATGAACAGATCGTCTTCCATCCCGACCTGCCGATCACCGAGCTCGTCTTCCGGCTCACCGCCAACACCCGCCCGTCGGTCGACGAGGGCAACGGCATCGAAGTGACCGCGGCGTCCGCAGACCAGGGGGCGGGACGGTTCACATTCACCGCCGCCAACGCATCGCCGCTCACTCAGGGCGGGCTGCTGCACATCCCATTCGCCGAGCAGGTGCCGGCCGGCACCGAGGTGACGGCGACGATCGACTTCACGCTGACCCTCGGCCGCGACTCGTTCGACCGGTTCGGCACTTCGGGTGGCTTCGTCTACTTCGGTTCCGGCGAGCCGCTCCTCGCGTGGGAGCGGGGCTTCGGCTGGCACACGGAAGACATGATCAACTTCCCGGCGGAGAGCGCGACGAGCGAGGCGATGGACGTCGACCTCACTGTCACCGCCCCGGCGAAGGACACGGTCATCATGTCCGGAGACCCGGCCGCCCCTGCGCCGGGCGGCACCACCCGCACGTGGCACTCGACGATCAGCACCGCCCGCGACGTCAGCGTCGCGGCCGGCCCGTTCGTGGTCTCGGACACGGTCGTGGACGGCGTCAAGCTGCGGCTCGGCGCCTACAGCGCCGCGGTGCGCGATGCGCTCGTCCCGCAGTTCCGCCGCGCCATCGTCGAGCTGGCGAAGCGGTTCGGGCCGTTCCCGTTCCCGTCGCTCTCGGTGGCGCGCCTGCCCGCCCAGGGTGGCGGCATCGAGTACCCGAGCTCGATCCTGATGCTCGACGGATCCCAACTCGTGGTCGTTCACGAGACGGCGCACCAGTACTTCTACGCGATGGTCGGCGACTCGCAGGCGCTGCATCCGTGGCTGGACGAGGCGTTCGCGACCTACGCCGAGCAGCTGGTCAACGGCGACCAGCCCAACGACGGCGGGCTGACCGCACCGGGCGACGTCGACCGGTCGACCGAGTCGTACGGGCACGACGTCAGTAGCTATTACTTCATCACCTACAACAAGGGCGCCGACGCGCTGTGGGCCGCGCGCGAGGCAGCCGGCGCGACGCAGTGGGACGCCGCGCTGCGCTGTTACGTGGCGGCCAACGCCTGGCGGATCGCGAACCCGGCCGACCTGCGCGCAGCGCTCGCCGAACTACCCGACGCGATCAGCGAGCTCGAGCAGGCTGGTGCACTGCGCTAATCAGCGGTCGGCGGCGAGCTTGGCGATCCGCCCGACGCCTTCGGCGAGGTCGTCGTCACTGAGCGCGTAGGACATCCGGACGTAGCCCGGCGTGCCGAACGCCTCGCCCGGGACGACCGCGACCTCGACCTCGTCGAGGATGAGGTCGGCGAGTTCGGCCGAGTCGGCGGCCGTGCGGCCGCGCAGCGAGACGCCAATGAGCCCCTTCACCGACGGGTAGGCGTAGAACGCGCCGAGCGGCTCGGGGCAGACGACCCCAGGGATGTCGGAGAGCAGCGACACGATCGCGCGCCGGCGCCGGTCGTAGACCGACCGCATCTCGGCCACCGCGGACAAGTCGCCGGTCACCGCCGCGAGTGCGGCCACCTGGGCCACGTTGCTGACGTTCGATGTCGAGTGCGACTGCAGGTTAGACGCGGCCTTGACGATGTCGGCCGGCCCGATCAGCCAGCCCACCCGCCAGCCCGTCATGGCGTAGGTCTTGGCGACGCCGTTCAGGACGACGACCTTCTCGCCGGCGGTGTGCGCGATCGAGCGCATCGTCGCGCCGCCGTAGAGGAGGTGCTCGTAGATCTCGTCGGTGACGACCCAGAGACCATGCTCCTCGGCCCAGGCGCCGATCGCATCGACCTGCTCCGGCGGGTACACCGCGCCAGTCGGGTTGGACGGCGAGACGAACAGCAGCACCTTGGTGCGGTCGGTGCGGGCCGCCTCGAGCTGCTCGACGCTGGCGAGGTAGCCGCTGGTCTCGTCGGTGATGACCTCGACCGGCGCGCCGCCGGCCAGCTTGATCGCCTCGGGGTAGGTGGTCCAGTACGGCGCGATCAGCAGCACCTCGTCGCCGGGGTCGAGCAGGGTGGCGAACGCGTTGTACACCGCCTGCTTGCCGCCGTTGGTCACGAGCACCTGGGCGGCGTCCACGGCGTAGCCGGTGTCCCGCTCGGTCTTGGCGGCGATCCCGGCGCGCAGTTCCGGCAGGCCCGCGACGGGGGTGTACCGGTGGTATTTGGGCTGCCGGGCCGCGGCGACAGCCGCCTCGACGATGTAGTCCGGGGTCGGGAAGTCCGGCTCGCCGGCGCCGAAGCCGATGACCGGCCGGCCGGCGGCCTTCAGCGCCTTGGCCTTCGCGTCGACGGCCAGCGTGGCGGACTCGGCGATGGCGGCAATACGCTCGGAAACCCTCACACCCATGCCTTCATGGTCCCAGACGGCGGCAGCCGCCTTTCTCGCCCTCCGCCTCCCGAGCTGTCCGCCCCTGGACGGCGCCATGACCCGTTATAGCGCGGGGAACTCGAGAAGACGGCGGGTTTGGAGGAGTGCGCGGCCGACCCGTAGACTGGCCGATCGGGGTCCATGTGGGCCGTGCGTCAGCATGCCCCGAGGTCACTGGATCGATCGTCGACGGATCTAGGGGCGTGGCTCAATTGGTAGAGCACCGGTCTCCAAAACCGGCGGTTGCAGGTTCAAGTCCTGTCGCCCCTGCGCAGTACCAGCAAGTCCCAGAGGAAGCACGAGAGGAAGAGGCAGCGTGACCGCGACACGTACCGAGTCACCGTCCGCCCGGCCGGCGAAGGGCCGAGGCGGCGCGCCGACCCGCTTCGTCCGGGAGAGCGTCTCGGAGATGCGCAAGGTCCTGTGGCCTTCGCGCACCGAACTGGTCACCTACTCGATCGTGGTCATCGTCTTCGTGGTGATCATGGTGGCGATCGTGGCCGGCCTCGACTTCGGCTTCACCAAGCTGGTGCTGTCGCTGTTCGGCTGACGCCGGGCCGCCATTCGGGACGCCAGCGTCCCACTGACTGAGCAACGAGAAGAGAGAGCGTGTCCGAGTACAACGACGCCGTCCAGAACGAGGAGTCGGCCGCCGAGCCGCGCAGCGAAGCTGCCGAGCAAGGCCCGGCCGACCTCGTCGAGGCGGCGCGCCTGCTGGGCGCCGGCGAGGACGAGTCCGCGCTGTCGGCCGCCGACGCGGACGAGGCCGCTGAGCTGGTCGAGACACCGGCTGATGCGCCCGCCGCCGAAGCGGACGAGACGCCGGCCGAGGCGCCCGCCGCCGAGGCGCCGGCCACCGACGTGGCCGAGCCCGCCGCGGCTGCGGGTGACGTCGCCGCCGCCGAGATCGCGGACGCGGGCGAGACCGCAGACGAGACCGCAGACGAGGACGAGGACGAGGACCCGGTCGAGACGCTGCGCCGCGAGCTGAAGGCGCAGTTCGGCGATTGGTACGTCGTGCACTCTTACGCCGGTTACGAGAACAAGGTGAAGACCAACCTCGAGAGCCGGATCCAGACGCTCGACATGGAGGACTACATCTTCCAGGTCGAGGTACCGACCGACGAGGTCGTCGAGATCAAGAACGGCAAGCGCCAGCAGGTCGTGCGCAAGAAGCTGCCCGGCTACCTGTTCGTCCGGATGGACCTCACC
>JAVHVB010000204.1:0-4100 GCA_032160775.1 Pseudonocardiales bacterium
CGCGAGATCGTGGCCATGCTGCCCTTGTCGAAGTACTTGAACGGCGGCTGATCGGGCTTGCGCCGAAGCCGGCGCCGGATCTGGTCGGCCGCGTACTTGCCCTGCTGCATCGCAACCTGCGCGACGCCGGGGTAGTCGTTGAGCGACATCATGTCGCCGATGACGAACACCTCGGGACGACCGGGCAGGGTGCAGTCGGGTTGAACCTTGATCCGGCCGCCGCGGTCGAGCTCGGCGCCGGACTGCTCGGCGAGCGTGCCGGCCAGTGTCGATGCCTTGACGCCGGCCGCCCACACCACGGTGCGCGCGGGAATGCGGCTGCGCTTGCCGCTCTTGTCCTCGACGGTGAGCCCGCGGGCGTCCAGGTCGACGACCCGCTCGCCGAGCCATACCTCGACGCCGAGCTTGGCCAGCTGCTTGGCCGCGCCGGCCGACAGTTTCGTGCCGAACGATCCGAGCACGTCGTCGAGCGCGTCGACGAGCACGATCCGGGTCCGGCGGGTGTCGATGTTGCGATAGTCCTTGACCAGCGCGCGGTGAGCAAGCTCGGAGATCTGGCCCGCCATCTCGACCCCGGTGGCCCCGGCGCCCACCACGGCGAAGGTCATCCACTCGGTGCGCGACACATCGTCCTCGGCGAGTTCGGCGAACTCGAACGAACTGAGGATGCGGCCGCGCAGATCGAGCGCGTCGTCGATCGATTTCAGGCCCGGCGCGTGCAGCTCGAATTCGTCGTGCCCGAAGTAGGACGTCGTCGCGCCCGCGGCGACGATCAGCGAGTCGTACTGCGTGTGGGTGGTGGTCTCACCCGCGCTCGACGTGATCGTGCG
This sequence comes from Pseudonocardiales bacterium, assembly GCA_032160775.1. GTDB lineage: Bacteria > Actinomycetota > Actinomycetes > Mycobacteriales > Jatrophihabitantaceae > Jatrophihabitans. Next base: position 831 of record JAVHVB010000204.1, read on the forward strand.
GGTGGCGAGGTCGATTCCCGTGACCTCGCCGAGCAGCACCTTCACGTACTTGCGCCGCCGCAGGATCTCCCGCGTCGCCGGCGCGATCTCGCCCTCGGACAGGATGCCGGTCGCGACCTGGTAGAGCAGCGGCTGGAACAGGTGATGGGTCGTGCGGCTGATCACCGTGACATCGACGTCGGCGCGCTTGAGGCGCTTGGCGGCGAACAGGCCGCCGAAGCCGGAACCGATGATGACGACGTGGTGGCGGTGGGACATGCTGGCGGCCATAGCGACCCTCCTGCGCGGGTGAAGCTTGTCGTCAGGAACTACCCCAGCATGGCGTACCGCATTCCGCGCTGTGAGCAAGCTCTAGGTGAGCCGTTCCCGCCGCTCGGGCAGGCTGCCGGTCTCGGTGACGTCGAGCGCGACGTCGCGTAGCTTGCGGTTGGAGTCCTGGCTGGCCTTGCGCAACGCTTCGAACGCCCGGTCGGCCGTCATCAGCTGGCTCGACATGACGATCCCCATGGCCATGCCGATCACTCGGCTCGATTCGAGCGCGATCTCGAGGTTCTCCCGGCGGCGGGCCTCGTTGGCGTGCTGAAGCGCGATCGAGGCGATGACGGACAGCATGGCGCCGATCCCGAGATCGAGTTGGTCGAACGCCCCGACTTCCTGGGCGTAGAAGTTGAGCGCGCCGCGTTCCTTGCCACTGAGAAAGATCCGGGTGCCGAACATGCTGCGCACCGGCGTCTCCCGCACCGCGCGCTCGACGAACTTCGGCCACCGCTCGTCATTGACCAGATCGTTCGCGACGGTGACGTCATCGTGTTCGATGGCGTCGAGGCACGGGCCTTCGCCGGTGTCGGCCTCGATCCCGTCGACGATGCCCGCGATCTCGTTGCTCGCGGCGAGCGTGACCGGCTGACCGTCGCCCTTGACCAGGGTCAGCCCGACGCCGATGGCGTTCGGCACGGCCGCAGCCGCGAAGTCGACCAGCTCCTTGGGGTAGAGCGGGCGTTCCGACCACTCCGAGGAGAAACGTCGAGCGAACTCGAGCAGGTTCTCGGCCGGGTCGCGACCATTCGCTGGGCCGCCATCGGGCGACATCCGGGTACCTCCTGTTTTCGCGGTGGACGAAACCAGTTGATTCCCTCTGTCAGCTCCCTCTTACCAGCTGCGTCCGATACGTCCGGATTCTTCCCTGGCGACCGTGATTTCAACCGGAACTGCAACTGGTGGGCCCCGATCGGGTAGAGCACAACCGTGCAACGCGCCGACAGTGCGGTCGTCGTCGGTGCCGGCCACAACGGGCTGGTCGCCGCCATCATGCTCGCCGATGCCGGCTGGGACGTCGTCGTCCTCGAGGAGCAGGACCGGGTGGGCGGCGCGGTGTTCTCCGACCGTTCACTGCACCCGGACTTCGTGACCGACTGGTTCAGCGCGTTCTACCCGCTCGGCGCCGTGTCGCCGGTGCTGGGGAGGTTGGACCTCGACCGGTGCGGGCTGCATTGGTCGCACGCGCCCGCCGTGCTCGCGCACATCTTGCCGGATGACCGGTGCGCCATCCTGTCCCGCGATCTCGACCGCACCTGCGCCTCGCTCGACGAGTTCGCCGCCGGTGACGGCGCAGCATGGGCTCGCCTGACCGAGCAGTTCGAGCAGGTGCGCGAGCCCCTGCTGCGTGCGCTGTTCGACCCGTTCCCGCCCGTGCGCGCCGCGACGTCGCTGACCCGCGCGCTCGGGGCAGCCGAGTTCTTGCGCTTCCTCCGGTTTGCCGTGCAGCCGGTGCGTCGCGCCGGCGAGGAACTGTTCGACGGCGAGGGCGGCGCGCTCTTGCTCGCCGGCAACGCGCTGCACACCGACTTGCCGCCCGAGGCCGCGGCCGGCGCGATGTACGGCTGGCTGCTCGCGATGCTCGGCCAGACGGTCGGCTTCCCGGTACCGGTCGGCGGGTCGTCGGCGTTGATCGATGCGCTGTGTGCGCGCCTGCACGCAGCGGGCGGCGAAGTGCGACTGCGCACGCCGGTGCGCGAGATCGAGGTCGCCGACGGCCGGGTGTGCGCCGTGCGCACCGGCGACGGCGAGCGGATCGAGACCACCACCGTGATCGCGGACGTGAGCGCGCCGATGCTCTACCAGCAGCTGATCGACCGGCGGCACCTGCCGCCCCGGCTGCTCGACGACATCGGCCGGTTCCAGTGGGACGCGCCGACGATGAAGATCGACTGGGTGCTCGCCGATCCGATCCCGTGGACGGCCAAGGAAGCGCGCGAAGCGGGAACCGTGCACCTCGGCGCCGACCTCGACGGGATGACCCGCTACGCAGGCGATCTCTCCACTCGGACGATGCCGCGCCAACCGTTTCTCATCATGGGCCAGATGACCACCGCCGACCCCACCCGCTCGGCGCCGGGCACCGAGTCGGCGTGGGCATACACGCATCTGCCGCACGGCGTTTCGCTTGGGAAGGCGGCCGTGGGGAGGCAGGTCAGCCGGATCGAGGCGACGATCGAGGCTCGCGCGCCTGGCTTCCTGGACACCGTCTCGGCGCGCCGCGTGCTGGCGCCGGGAGACCTCGAAGGACTGAACGCGAGCCTCGGCGGCGGTGCGGTCGGCGGCGGCAGTGCGAACATCCACCAGCAGCTGATCTTCCGGCCGATACCGGGGCTGGCGCGGGCGGAGACACCGGTGGACGGGGTGTATCTGGCCAGCGCGTCGGCACATCCGGGCGGCGGCGTACACGGCGCGCCCGGTGCGAACGCGGCGCGCGCCGCCCTCGGCCGGGCGCGGTGGACAGGCGGTCTTCGGCGGCGGGTGCTGGATGCGGCTCAGCGCCGCATCTACCGCTGAGCGCGGCCGGTCAGCGAGCGCTCGCCTGCACCTGCCGCTCCGGAACGCGACGGTTCTCGACGATCGCGGCGAGCCGGGTGAGGGACTCGCGATTGCGCGCCATCAGCAGCTTGCGCTGCAGAGGGTTGTCCAGGACGCGCGCCGGACCGCGCACCGGCGCCTCGGCCATCGTCACGAGGGCGCCGTCGGAATGCGGCTCGATCGTCAGGTTGATGTGCACCTCACCGGCCGGCCACGCCCTGCCCAGCAGCCGCAGGAGTCGCGGGGGCTCGGACTCGATGACCTCCGTCGTGTCCGACAGCGCGAACGGCCACGCACCCACTTGGTGGTGCAGCCGGGCGCCGACCTGCGGCCAGGTCTCGTCCACGTCGCGCATGTGTGTGGCGCCGACGACCCACACCGGGTACAGCCAGCCGTCCGACAGGATCTGCCATACCC
>JAVHVB010000205.1:0-13596 GCA_032160775.1 Pseudonocardiales bacterium
ACGGCGGCGCAGATGGCCAGCCCAATGCGGTTCATTCTTCGTCCTCGTCCACGTCGTCGGGCACCAGCGGCAGCGGCGAATGCAGCAGCGTGTGCCCGGCGTGCCGGGGCAGGGTGAGCCGGAACTGGGCGCCGCCGCCGGGCTCGCCCCACGCCTGCAGCCACCCGTCGTGCAACCGGGCGTCCTCCAGCGCGATCGCCAGGCCGAGCCCGGTCCCGCCGGTCAGCCGGCTGCGCGACGGGTCGCCGCGCCAGAACCGGTTGAACACGAGCGCAGCCTGCCCCGGCCGCAGGCCCACCCCGTGATCGCGCACCGTCACGGCCACTGCGTCCGGGTCGGCGCTCACCGTGACGGTGACCGGTTTGCCCTCGGCGTGGTCGAGTGCGTTCCCGACCAGGTTGCGCAGGATGCGTTCCACCCGCCGTGCGTCCATGTCGACGGTGATCGCGGTGTCGGGCAGCGCAAGCACGACTTCCGTGTCGTGCCGGTCGGCCAGCATCCGGTTCGCCTCCACACTGGACTGGACGACGCCGCGGATGTCGACCGGCTCCGAGTCGAGCTGCGCGGCGCCCGCGTCGTAGCGCGAGATCTCCAACAGGTCGGCGAGCAGCGCTTCGAAGCGGTCCAGTTCGGTGTGCAGCAGCTCGGCGGCGCGGGACAGTTCCGGAGCGAAGTCGGTACGGCTGCGGTGCAGGTACTCGGCGGCCATCCGGATCGTCGTGAGCGGCGTGCGCAGCTCGTGCGACACATCGCTGGTGAACCGGCGCTGCAACCGGGACAGTTCCTCGAGCCTGCGGATCTGGCGCTGGAGGCTGTCCGCCATGTCGTTGAACGACTGGCCGAGCCGGCCGATGTCGTCGCTGCCCTGCACCGTGATGCGCTTGGACAGGTCACCGGCCGCCAGCCGTCCGGCGGTCTGCGCCGCGACGCGGACCGGCAGCACCACCTGCCGGGTGACCAGCATCGCGATGATGAGCACGAGCGCCACCAGTGCGATGCCGGCGAGCAGCACGGTGCGCTGGACGAGGTTGATCGTCTGCTGTTCAGCGGTGAGCGGGAACATGTAGTACAGCTCGAACAGCCCGGTGCGTGCCTGCACCGGCTCGCCGACGATGAGCCCCTTCACCAGCTTGGTGGGATCGCCCGGGTCCGGTACCGGCGCGTACTGGGTGGCCAGGTTGCCCTGCCGGACGACGTTCCGGAGCGCAAGAGGGATGCTGGCGCCGCTGGGCAGGACGTTCGGCACGGCCGATGCTGGGACGAGCACCGGGGTGAACGTCCCTGCGCTCGACCCGGTGGTGGGGAAGGTGGCGATCGCCTGCAGGTAGTTGGGCAGGCTGCTCGTCACGCTCGGGTCCGCGTCGATGAGCACGGTCCGCGCGGTGGGCAGGTCGGCCTTCATCTGGTCGATCGCCGCTGTGCGCTTCGCGTGCAGGATCCCGCCGTTGACCTTGTCGACGAGGAAGATCCCGATGACCACGACGACGATGCCGGTGACCACCACGGTGGTGGCCCCGACCCGGACCTGCAGCGAGCGCCGCCACGCGTCGTGGAGCTGCTCGACCGCGCGCCGGACCGAAGACCCGGCCGCGTGCGCGAGCGCGACCCCGCGGCGCCGCACGGCGGGAAGCCGCTCCCCGACCGGCGTGCTGATCACTGCCTAGCGCCTTCTGCGCCGGTCGGTCGTCACGGTGGGCCGGCCTTATAGCCGACACCGCGCACGGTCAGCACCACTTCCGGCTTCTCCGGGTCACGTTCGACCTTCGCCCGCAGCCGCTGGACGTGAACGTTGACGAGCCGGGTGTCCGCGGCGTGCCGGTACCCCCACACCTGCTCGAGCAGTACCTCACGGGTGAAGACCTGACGGGGCTTGCGGGCGAGCGCGACGAGCAGATCGAACTCGAGCGGCGTGAGGGCGATCGGATTCCCGGCGCGTTGCACCTGGTGCGCCTGGACATCGATCTCGACCGGCGAGTCCGGCGGGCCGATCGCGAGCGCCTCACTGGCGATGTCCTCGTGATGGCGCAGCCGGGCGCGCATCCGCGCGACGAGTTCCTTCGGCTTGAACGGCTTGACGACGTAGTCGTCGGCGCCGGACTCGAGGCCGAGCACGACGTCGACCGTGTCGGTCTTCGCCGTCAGCATGATGATCGGCGTGCCGCTCTCCGCGCGGATCGCGCGGCACACATCGAGCCCGGACATGCCCGGCAGCATGAGATCGAGCAGCACGATGTCCGGCTTGGTCTCGCGGAACGCCTGGAGAGCGCGCGAGCCGTCGGCGACGAACACCGGCTCGAACTGGTCGGTGCGCAAGACGATTCCGAGCATTTCGGCGAGCGCGGAGTCATCGTCGACTACGAGGACGCGGGGTTTCACGTCGCCCATGGTGTCACTTGACCGGTCCGAAACGCGTGCACCCGGCTCCTCTCGGCCGGGCGGCGGGCAAGATGGGCGGCGGGGTGCAGGACCGCGACGGCCGACGGAGGTGGCGATGACCGGCTCGGCTGGTGCGCCGCTGCGCCCGCTCGGCGGAGCCGGCGTGCGTCCGCCCGGCGCGGCCACGTTGCGCCCGCTCGGCGTCACCGAGGTATTGGACAGCGCGGTCCGGCTCGCCCGGCGCAACGCCCGGTCGGTCCTCGTCGCGTCCGCGCCCTATGCGGTCGTCGCCTCGGCGGCGACGGCGCTGCTGCAGTACTGGACGATCACCTCGAAGGACGCGGCAGTAATCGCGGCGATGGGCACGCTGCTGATCCCGGCCGCATTCGGCGCGGTGCTCACCGGCTTCCTCGCACCCCTGTACACCAGCGACCTGCTGGGCACGCCGATCGCGATCGGCGAGTCCGCGCGCCGCGTCGGCCGGCGCACCGCTGCGCTGCTCGTGCTGGGTCTGGCCATCCTGGTCGGCGAGGGCATCGGGCTCGCGGCCTGCCTGGCCGGCGGAGTCTGGCTCTGGGGCGTCTGGGCGGTCGCGGCGCCTGCCCTCGTGCTGGAACGGCAAGGGGTCCGGGCGGCGTTTCGCAGGTCGGTCGCGCTGGTGCGCGGCACCTTCTGGCGAGTCTGGGGCATCCGGGCGCTCGGCTGGCTGCTCACCTACGTGCTCGGGCAGCTGATCCTGCTGCCGTTGAGCCTGCTCGCCCTGTGGGCGTCCGGCGCCGATCCGCTGCAGACCTCCGGGGACGCGGCGAACGCCGGCGTCTACGTGGCGATCCTGGCCGGTGGCCAGCTCATCTCCTCCGCGGTGCTGGCGCCGGTGAGCGCGGCCATCGACGTCCTGCTCTACACCGACCTGCGCATGCGCAAGGAGGGCATGGACATCGCCCTGCGGCTGCCGGCTCGGCCGGCACCGGCCGGCGCCGGGCAGCCGGCGGTCTCCGCGTGGTGAGGCCGGCGTCCGGGCCGGTCGGTGGTGGCGCTGCGCGGGACGCGGCGCGGCACGAACTGGACAACCGCGACTACCACGCGGACGACCCCGGCTACACCACCCGCGTCCTGCACTGGATCGGCCGGCACCTGGCCGAGCTGTTCACCGGCGGCACCGGCGGTCACGCGGTGCTGCTCGTGCTGGTCGTGCTCGGCGCAGTGCTGATCGTCTTCGCCGTCCGGGCCGGCCTGCCGCGCGGAGCTGCGCGCGGTGACGGCGCCGACGCGGCCGACCCGCTCGCGCCGATCCCGGCGCGCGACCACCGGCGGATCGCGCAACAGCTCGCCGCCGACGGGCGCCGGGCGGAGGCGCTGCGCGAATGGCTGCGGGCAGCCGTCGCGACGATCGAGGAGCGCGGGGTGCTGCCGCCCCGCCCCGGCCGCACCGGCGCGGCGACGGCGCGGGAGGCGGGGCCGCTGCTCCCGTCGGCTGCCGCCGACCTCGCCGCGGCCAGCCGCGCCTTCGACGAGGTCTGGTTCGGCGGCCGGCCGCCGAACGACGCCGACGTGGCGAGCGCGCAGGCGGCGGCCGATGCGGTCCGCAGCGCGCGGCTGGTGGCCGACGGCGCGACGAACGGGCTGGCGGTTCCGCGATGAGCGTCACCATCGCGCCCATCGCACCCATCGCCCGGCCGGCGTGGCGCGCGGCCCGGCTCTGGCTCGCGCTCGCCGCCGTCGTCGCACTGGGCGCACTGCTGGTCGCCACGCTCAGCGACCACCCGGGGCGCCCGCTCGACATCGGGTCCGCGCACAAGAACGGCAGTCGCGCGGTGGCCCGGCTGCTCGAGCAGTACGGCGCACACGTGTCCCAGACGACCGACCTGGGCACAGCACTGGCCGCTGCCGACAGCGCGATCGTCGTGACCGCTCCGGACGAGTACTCCGGCGCGCAGTTGGGCCGCCTCACGCGGGCGGCGGCGCGGGTCGTGTTCGCCCGGCCGGGCGAGCGCGCCGCGGCCGCGATCGCGCCCGGCCTCGCCCCGGCGCTGGTGGTCGGCGGGCTGCTGCACCCGTTCTGCGCCGACGCCGGCGCGGTTGCCGCAGGCCCGGCGCAGTGGCCGGACGACACCGTGCGCTACGTCCCGGGCGCCTCGGGAACGGCGCCCTGCTACGACAACGCGCTGCTGATCTCGCCGCGACTCGCCGTGCTGGGCTCGGCCGACGTCCTGCGCAACGACCGGCTCGCCGACGAGGGCGTCGCGGCCATGGACGTCAACGTGATCACCGACAGCCGTCGGCTCACGTCGGTGGTGTGGCTGCTGCCGGGCACCGACGCCGGCGGCAGCGGCAGCGGTGCGGTGTCGGTCTGGGACCTGTTCCCCGAGGGCACCGGCCGGGTGTTCTGGTGGGTCGTCGTCGTCGGCGCGCTGCTCGTGGTGTGGCGCGCACGCCGGCTCGGCGCGGTGGTGTCCGAGCCGCTGCCGGTCGTCGTCCGTGCCGCCGAACTCGTGGAGGGCCACGGCCGGCTCTACGCACGGGCGGGTGCCCGCGACCGCGCCGCGGCCGCGTTGCGTTCCGCGGCCGCGACACGGCTCGCGCACCGGCTCGGACTGCCCCGCGGCGCCAACGACGCCGACATCGCCGCCGCGGCGGCACCCACCCTCGGCCGGCGAGCCGCGGAGGTCCACGCCCTGCTCGCGGGCGCACCGCCCGCGGACGACGCGGGCCTCGTCCGGCTGGCAGCCGACCTGGATGAACTCGAAGCCGCGCTGGGCGGCGAACGGAAGGGATACCGCGAGCAATGAGCGTGCCTTCGTCCCCACGGGACGCATTGATCCGGCTGCGCGCCGAGGTGGCCAAGGCGGTGGTCGGGCAGGACGCCGCGGTGACCGGCGTACTGGTCGGTCTGCTCTGCCGCGGCCATGTGCTCATCGAGGGCGTGCCCGGGGTCGCGAAGACGCTGCTCGTCCGCGCACTGGCCGCGGCGCTCGACCTGAAAACGACGCGGGTGCAGTTCACCGCGGACCTGATGCCCGGCGACATCACCGGGTCGCTGATCTACGACGCCGGGACGAGCCGTTTCGTGTTCCGCGAGGGTCCGGTGTTCACCAACCTGATGCTGGCCGACGAGATCAACCGGACGCCACCGAAGACGCAGGCCGCCCTGCTCGAGGCGATGGAGGAGCGGCAGGTGTCGGTCGACGGCGCCCCGCACGCACTGCCCGACCCGTTCTGTGTGGTGGCGACACAGAACCCGGTGGAGTTCGAGGGCACCTACCCGCTGCCGGAGGCGCAGCTCGACCGATTCCTGGTGAAGGTGACCATGCCGCTGCCGGACCGGGACACCGAGACCCGGGTGCTCGCCGCACACGCTGCCGGTTTCGATCCGCACGACCTGGCCGCGGCCGGGATCACTCCGGTCGCCTCGGCCGCGGACCTGGCCGCAGCCGGCGCGGACGTGCGCCGGGTGCGCATCGACCCGGCGGTGCTCGGCTACATCGTCGAACTCGCGCGCGCCACGCGCGATGCACCGTCGGCCGCGCTGGGCGTGTCTCCGCGTGGCGCCACGGCGCTGCTCGCGACGTCCCGGGCGTGGGCGTGGCTGTCCGGCCGGGACTTCGTCACGCCCGACGATGTGCAGTCCCTCGCCCGGCCGACGTTCCGCCACCGGATCCAGTTGCGTCCCGAGGCCGAGCTCGAAGGCGTGACGGTGGACGGCGTGCTCGAGTCCGTCCTCGCCTCCGTCCCCGTCCCGCGCTGATGGCCCTGTCCGGCCGGTTCGTGGCGCTCGTGGCGCTGGGCGCGCTGCTCGCGGCATGGTCCGCGGCCGCGGTGCTCCTGTACGCGGCCGGGGTGGCCGTGCTGGCCGGGACCGACCTGCTGCTCGCCGGCCGGATCGCGGCACTGCGACTGAGCCGGGAGCCGAGCGCGCCGGTGCGCCTGGGCGAGCCGGCCGAGTCCGTGCTCGTGTTCGCCAACACCGGCCGGCGCACCCTGCGCGCGATCGTGCGCGACGCGTGGGTGCCGTCGGCGGGCGCCGCCGCGCGCAACCGGCGCGTCGTGGTGCCTGTCGGTGAACAGCGGCGCGTCGCGACCCCGCTGCTGCCGACGCGGCGCGGTGAACGGCGCACGGGCAAGGTGGCGATCCGCTCGACCGGCCCGCTCGGGCTCGCCGCCCGACAGCGGCAGATTGACGTCCCAGGCGTGCTGCAGGTGCTGCCCGCTTTCGGGTCGCGCCGGTTCCTGCCGGAGAAGCTGTCCCGGCTGCGGCAGATCGACGGCGCGGTGCTCGTCCGGCAGCGCGGGCAGGGCAGCGAGTTCGACGCCCTGCGCACCTACGTGCTCGGCGACGACGTGCGCGCGATCGACTGGCGGGCGACGGCGCGCTCGCGAGACCTCGTCGTGCGCACCTGGCGACCGGAACGGGACCGGCACATCGTGCTCGCCATCGACACCGGCCGGGCCTCGGCCGCGCGGCTCGGCGACGAGCCACGGCTGGACGCGGCCCTGGACGCCTCCCTGCTGCTCGGTGCGCTGGCCGCCCGGGCCGGCGACCGGGTGGCGCTGGTGGCCGCCGACGTCCGGGTCCGCGCGCGGGTCGGGCTCTCGGCCGGCCGGGACGTGCTGCCCCGACTCGTCGCCGCGCTCGCGCCGCTGGAGTCCGCGCTCGTCGAGACCGATCCGCAGGTCCTCGCGGCCGAGGTGCTGCGCCAGGTGTCGAAACGCTCGCTGGTGATCCTGTTCAGTTCGCTCGACACCGCCGCGGACACCGGACTGCTGCCGGCGGCGCGATCGCTCGCCGCGCGGCACGAAGTGGTCGTGGCGTCGCCCGCCGACCCGACCCTCGCCGAGCTCGCGGCGGGCCGCGCCGACGCGGCCGGCGTCTACACCGCCGCAGCTGCCGACCTCGCGATCGGCCGACGAGCCGCGGTGGTCGAGCACCTCACCCGGCTCGGCGCGCATGTGGTGGACGCGCCGGCCGACCTCTTCGCGGCCAAGGTCGCCGACGCCTACCTCGACCTGAAGGCCGCCGGCAAGCTCTAGCCGTCAGGCGGTAGGGACGAGGGCCGCGGACTCCTCCGGCAGCAGATCCCCCGTCGCGCCGGCGCGCAGCCCCCGGCGGCCCAGCACGATGACGTAGCTCAGGAAGGCGATCTCGGCCAGGGCACCGATGCCGATCCGCGCCCAGGTCGGCAGGCCGGACGGCGTCACGAAGGCCTCGATGAGCCCGGACACCAGCAGCACGCCGGCGAGGCCGAGCGCCGCCACCGCGGACGTGCGGCCGGCTTCGGCCAGCGCCTCGCTGCGGGTCCGCGGCCCGGGCGCGACCCACGCCCAGCCGGTGCGCAGCCCGACACCGCAGGCGACGAACACCGCGCTCAGCTCGAGCATCCCGTGCGGCAGCAGCAGGCCGAACAGCACCGAGCCCTTGCCCGCACCGAGCATCACCCCGCCGACCAGGCCGAGGTTCAGCGTGTTCTGCCAGAGCACGTACAGCGTCCCGATCAAGGTGATGCCGAGGAACATCGCGAGCGCGGCGACGAGCGCGTTGTTCGTCCACACCTGTGCGGCGAAGGACTGGGCCGGGTGCTCGGAGTAGTAGTTACGGAAGTCCCGGTCGGCGAGCTGATGCACCTCGTTGCCGGGCAGCACGCGGTGCACCCGCTCGGGGTGCGCCCGTAGCCACAGCATCATCGCCGCCGTCACCCCGATGCTCGCGACCGCGACCCCGACCGACCAACGCCAGGTGCGGTAGAGCGTGACCGGGAAGTCGACCAGCACGCCGCGGGACAGCGCCGACCACCCGCGCACCCGGGCGGTGCCCACCGCCGCGGCCCGGCCGCGGGCGAGCAGCCGGGACAGCCGGGCGATCAGCTGCGGATCAGGTGCGCGGGTCTGCACCAGCGAGAGGTGCGTCGCCGTCTGCCGGTAAAGCGCGACGAGTTCGTCCGCCTCGGCTCCGCTGAGCCGGCGGCGCGTGGACAGGTCGGCGAGCCGGTCCCACTCGGCCTGGTGCCGGCCGACGAAGCTGTCGATGTCCACGATCCGGGAGTATTCCGCTCTCCTGCTGAGCAGCAAAACTCCCGATCGGTGCGCAACGTTAGGGTCGGCGGCGTGGAACCGAGCGGGCCGGGCCTCGTCTCCGGCGAGGGCGTGCGGCTGGCCCTGGCGCCGGCCGGGGTCGGTTCCCGGGTCATCGCCGCGGTGCTCGACGCGCTGGCCCAGGCGGCGTTGCTCTTCGTGCTCGCGCTGCTCGACGTCTGGCTCGCCGGCGGCGCGGACATCGCCGCGTTTCGAGCGCTGTTGGTCGCCGAGATCGTGCTCGTGCTGGCCGGCTACCCGACCGTCTTCGAGTGGCTCAGCCGCGGACGGACCCTGGGCAAACTGACGATGGGCCTGCGCGTGGTCCGCGACGACGGCGGACCGATCGGGTTCCGGCACGCGCTGGTGCGCGGGCTGGCCGGCTTCGTCCTCGAGAAGCCCGGACTGGTGTTCCCGCTGACCACCATCGCCGGGGTCGTGATCATGAGCAGCAGCGCGCGGGAGAAGCGGATGGGCGACATGCTCGCCGGCACCGTGGTGCTCAACGAGCGATCGGCGCCGCAGAACCTGGCGCCGCTGCCGCACTGGGTGCCGCCGCACCTGCAGCCGTGGGCGTTGGCCCTCGATCTGCACCGCCTGGACGACGGCCTCGCCCTCAGCGTCCGCCAGTTCGTCAGCCGGGCGCACCAGATGAGTTGGACCGCGCAGCAGACGCTGGGCGACGATCTGCGCAACCGGGTGCTGGCAGTGACCGCGCCGCCGCCGCCCCCGCACACGCCGACCGCCGCGGTCCTGCTGACCGTGCTGGCCGAGCGGCGGCGGCGCACGGTCGTGCCCATCCCGCCCACCTGGCAGCCGCCGGGCCAGCAGCCGCCGGGCCAACAGCCGCCGGGCCAGCAACCCGCCGCGCCGCAACCCGGCCGGCCGCAGGCCTCGCCGGACCGCTTTCAGCCGGGGCCGTCCGGCCCGTTCGCGCCACCCGGATGATCTACGCCCTCGGCCGGCCGGCATTACGCCGGCTTGACCTACCGACTGGTAACTAAGGCACAACAATTGCCCCATTTGGGAGGTTGCTCGTGCGCAAAGTCGCGCTGTCCCTCGTGTCCATCGCCGCCTTCGTGATCGCCGCCGGAGTCGGCATGCCCGCCGCGCAGGCGGCCGGCGCCAACTACGTCGCGCTCGGTGACTCGTACGCCTCGGGCGTCGGGTCCGGCAGCTACACCAGCGCGAGCGGGTCGTGCCTGCGCAGCACGCTCGCCGCCGCGCAGCTCTGGGCGAATGCCCACGCGCCGTCGTCGTTCAAGTTCGTCGCCTGCTCGGGCGCTAAGACGACCGACGTCAACGCGAACCAGCTGTCCGCGCTCAGTGCGTCGACGACGCTGGTGAGTATCACGATCGGCGGCAACGACGTCGGGTTCTCGTCGGTGATGACCGACTGCGTGCTGTACAGCACCGACACCTGCGTGTCCGAGGTGAACGCGGCCGAGAACAAGGCGCGCACGCAACTGCCCGGCTGGCTGGACACGACCTACAACGGCATCCGCAGCCGCGCACCGAACGCGCGGGTCGTGGTCGTGGACTACCCGCGCTTCTATCACGTGGGTGTCTGGTACTGCGTCGGGCTCAGTGACACCTCCCGCGCCAAGATCAACGAGGGCGCCGACGTGCTGGACGGCGTGATCCAGGCCGCGGCCGCGCGGCACGGCTTCTCCTTCGCCGACGTCCGCTCGCGCTTCGCCGCCGGTCACGAGATCTGCGACGGCAGCAGCTCCTGGTTGCACTCGGTCGACTGGGGCAACATCACGCAGTCGTACCACCCGACGGCCGAAGGCCAGTCCGGCGGCTACCTGCCGCCGTTCACCGCGCTCGCCGGCTCGTAGGAGCCAACCGCCGGGCTCACCCGCCCGCGACCGAGGGCAGCACAAGCACCTCGGCGCGGGCGGGGACCGGTGCGCTGAGCCCGCCGATCCGGCGGGCGTCCTCGCCGTCGATGTAGACGTTGACGTAGCGCCGCAGCTGCCCCTGCTCGTCGCGCACCCGCCGGGCGAGCGCCGGGCAGGCCGCGTCGAGTCCGTCGAGGATCGCGCCGAGCTCGAGCTCGCCGTCGGCCTCGACGTCGACCGAGCCGAGCCCGCCGCTGTACTGGCGCAGTGCTGCGGGCAGCACTATGGTCGGCATCGCTCAGCCCACCACGGCGGCGCGCACGCACAGCACGCCGGGCAGGTGGGTCGCGACCTCGGCCCAGCTTTCGCCCTCGTCCGCGCTCGCGAACACCTGGCCGTTGCGGGTGCCGAAGTACAGCCCCGCCGGGTCGGCGTCGTCGGCGCACATCGCGTCGCGCAGCACGATGTCGTAGTAGTCCTGCTGCGGCAGGCCCTCGGTCAGCGGCGCCCATGTCGCGCCCGCGTCCTCGGTGCGGAACACGCGGCACGCGTGGTCGGGCGGCACCCGGTCGCCGCCGTCGATGATCGGGAAGTTGTAGGCCGTGTCGGGGCGGCGCGGGTGCGTGACCATCGCGAACCCGAAGTCGGTCGGCAGCGTGTCGGCGATCGAGGTCCACTGCCGCCCGTCGTCGTCGCTGCGGTACACGCCGTTGTGGTTCTGCAGGAAGAGCCGGTTGGGGTCGCCCGGGTCGCGGGCCACCTTGTGGACACACTGGCCGAACTCGGGGAACCGATCGGGTGCGAACACGACCTGGACCCCGCTGTTCGACGCCGACCACGACGCACCGGCGTCGTCACTGCGGTACACGCCACCCGTGGACATCGCCACCAGGATGCGCCGCGGATCGTCCGGATGCGGCAGGACCGTGTGGATGGCCTGGCCACCGAAGCCGGCCGCCCAGTCGGGCCGGTGCGGGTGGTCCCACAGCGACCGAACGAGGCTGAAGTGCGCGCCACGGTCCTCGGAGCGCCACAGGGCGCTCGGCTGCGAGCCGGCCCAGACGACGTCCGGTTCGGTCGGCGAGGGCGCGATCTGCCACACCCGCTCGACCGAGGCATCGGTGCCGGCCGGGAAGGCGATCGCGGCCTCGTCCGGTTCGACCCAGCTCGCCCCGAGGTCGTCGCTGTGGAACACGGACGGGCCCCAGTGCTCGCTGGTGGCCGAGACGTAGACCCGCGGCGCGGCGGCGCGGGTATCGATCGCGACCGCGTACACCGCGTTCATGGGGAAGGTGAGGTCGGACAGCTCCCAGGAGCGCCGCGTCGTGCTGCGGGCGAGGAACAGACCCTTCGAGGTGCCGATGGCGAGCAGGACGTCGGTCATGCGCCAAGCCTTGCACTGAGCAGCGACATCGGGCCAGACTGCGGGCACGTCGAGGGGGCGTCATGACAGCTGTGGTCGAGGCACCGCGCGGGCGGCTCGCGCTGGGCGGCATGCTGCTCGCCGGGTGCGCGGTCGCCCTCGCACTGGGCATCTACGGCAGGGAGCACACGCCCTCCCCTCGGCCCCTGTTCCTGGCCGGTTTCTCCGGCGCGCTGCAGTTCAAGACGTGGTTCGCGACCATCGCGCTCGTCTTCGTGCTCGGTCAGCTGATCGGTGCGCTGTGGATGTGGGGCCGGCTCCCCGGCGCCGGGGACGCCCCGGCGTGGGTCGGACCGGCCCATCGATGGAGCGGCGTGATCGCGTTCGTCCTGCTCGTCCCGGTGGCGTTGAACTGCCTGTACTCATTGGGCTTCGACACGTACTCGACGCGTTCGACGGTGCACAGCATCGCGGGCTGCGCGTTCTACGGCGCATACACGTCCAAGATGCTGGGGCTGCGGCTGCGCGGGATGCCGGGCTGGACACTCCCAGTGCTCGGCGGGCTGCTGTTCGCGTCGTTCATAGTGCTCTGGCTGACCTCGGCCGGCTGGTTCATCACCTCGTCCGGCCGGCCTCTCACATGAGCGAGGTGACTCGCAGGTCCGCCGTCACCGCGGCTGCGGCCGCAGTCGCGGGCGTCGTGGTCGGCATCGTGTACGGCCGCAACAGCGACGCGGCGAAGGCTCCGCCGGGCGCGGCGGGCTACGGGTACGGCTCGGGCGGGTCAGCCGGGCCCAAGAAGCTCACCGCCCTCGCGAACGTGCCGGCCGACGGCGGCGTGATCACCCAGGGCTACGTGGTGGTGCGAGACGCTGGCGACGCCGTGCACGCATTCTCGTCGGTGTGCACGCATCTCAGCTGCGACGTGAACAGGGTCGCCGACGGGAAGATCTTCTGCCCGTGCCACGGATCGGTGTTCGACGCGCAGACCGGCACCGTCGTCCAGGGCCCGGCCGGCTCGCCGCTGCCGAAGCTGCCTGTCACCGTCAAGAACGGAGACGTGTTCACCGCATGAAAGCGCTGCCCACCCTGATCTGGCTGCTGGCCGCCGGCTTCGCCGTCGGCGTGCTCATCGCGCTGCACTGATCGCCGCCGCCTCGACCACCAGGGCGGCCAGTTCGTCGCGCGCTGGTCCGGCGGCGAGCGGCGGCCGCCAGCCGGTGCGCAGGATCTCGCGCACCCGGTCGGCGGCCGGCTGCAGCACCTCCGGGGTCGCGAACATGGCGTTGTACGGCAGCACTACGGACATCAGCGACGGGTCGACCTCGGCGGCTGCGCAGATGACGTCGGACGGAAGCTGGGCGTCGACGTCGATGTCCTCGCCACGCCAGCGGCGCAGCAGCGTCGCGTCCCAGTGCACATGATCGTGGAACCACGGCTCGATGTTCTGCACACACCACCCGTCGAAGGCCGACGCTGCGTCGGCCGGGTCCTCGGCGATCAGGCCGAGCAGCGCCTGCGCCTGGAGCAGCCCGAGTGACACGCCGCGACCGGCCGCCGGGTTGGTGGTGCAGACGCTGTCGCCGACGAAGTACAGCCCACGGACCCCGGGTGCCTGACCGCGGAAGGTGTTGTTGAGGCCGCCGCCGGGCAGCACGTCGGTGATCGGTTCGAACCGGCCCGGTTCGGTCCACTGCGCCAGATGCGGGATGGCCGCCACCGCGGCCTCGAAGGCGGGACGGTGGCGCAGCAGCGCCAGGTCGTCGTCATCCGTGGCGCGGACGATCAGTGCCGAGAGGGTGCGCGCGTCCTGGGGGAACACGATGACGAGGTAGCCGTCGTACAGCTTGCCGAGCGGAGTGGCGCACCCGGCCAGCTCGGCGGCGGAGGCGTCGTCGAGCACCCGGTACATCCGGGAGACGTAGGAGAATCCGGTCGGGCCGCCTT
>JAVHVB010000206.1:0-3971 GCA_032160775.1 Pseudonocardiales bacterium
GCGCACCGGCCGGACCACGCACTCGCACCCGGTCACGGTCAATGCCGACTGGTCGGTGACGACGCCGCACGACATCGCGCTCGAGCGCATCGCCATCGCAATGGGCGGCTACCTCTCCTGCGTCGGCTTGGTCGATCACCTGGCGCCTGCGCTGCGTGAGCTCATGCAGCGCCAGGGCCGGCGGGCGGCTCCGCGGCTGGCACGAACCGACGGCGGCCGGTGGGTCGTGCCCGGCCCGCCGCTGGCGTGCGGGTGCAGCACGTTCGGCTTCGCCGACGTGGCCGAGGCGGCCGAGCACTGGCGCAGCGCGGAACATGTTGCCAACGAGCACGGCGTCGCGCACCGCGACCTGACCCGCCTCGCCCGCCGCGTCCTCGACGCGCACGACACGACGTTCGCGCAACCGCCGCGCGACTTCCGGGCCAAGGGCGCGGTGCGCGAACGGCGCGGCGTCGAGTACCTCTGGGACGCGGGTCTGCATCCGCAGATGATCATCTCCGTCCACCAGGCGGTCTGGCGCGACGGCCCGCCACTGCCCGCGTGGTTCTACCTCGGCGCGATGAGCCGGCGACCGGACCTCGGCTGGATCGCCGACACGCTGCGCACCGTCCCCGACGAGGACATCGCGGTCTGGCTCTGCTGGACCGACGCCGATCTGGACCGCGCGCATCCGGCCGCGCGCACCGGCTGGCTGCAGGCCGGGGTGCCGCGCGTCGCGATCGCCGCGCTGGCCGACGGCTCCTACACGCCGATCGACGTGGCGCAGGTCGCGCACGCGACGGGGCGCAGCATCCAGTCGGCGGCGATCACGCTCGCCGCGTGGCACCGCGCCGCGTGCCACCCGACGCCAGAGGACGTCGCACAGCTCGATCAGCTCGGCGTCGATCGCTGGTACGAGCCGTCGTCGGCGGCGATCGACTGGCTGTGCGCACGGATGCCGCGGCGCGACGGCCCGACCCGCACCCAGGTCGGTCTGGTCATGGCCGTGTGCGGCACCCGCGCCGGCGCGATGCAGGCCCTCGTCCAGGGCATCTACGACCCGCTCGGCGCGGCCCGCGTCATGGGCATCCCCATCGAAATCCCCACTGAAAGGGAGTTGACGTCCCAGTGACCGTCCGCACCCGCACGCAGTACGAGCACACCATCCAGGCGTTGGGCATCTGCATCAGCGTGCGGGTCCCGGTCCTGCTGTGGGGTGCGCCCGGCGAGGGCAAGACGGCGGTGGTCGAGTCGGCGGTCGATCAGGGGTGGCACGTCGAGAGCCTGATCGTCAGCCACTACGAGCCGAGCGACTTCGCCGGCCTGCCGGTTATCGGCAAGGACGGATCGGTGACGCTCGCGCCGCCGGCGTGGGCGAAGCGTCTCGCCGAGCACGAGGGCCCGTCGATCGCGTTCTTCGACGAGTTCTCGACGGCCTCCCCCGCGCTGCAGGCGGCGGTGCTGCGTCCGCTGACGCACTTCGAGGTCGGCTCGTTGCAGCTTCCGGACACAGTCTCGTTCGTCGCCGCGGCGAACCCCGCCGACGTTGCGGCCTCCGGCTGGGAGCTCGCCGCGCCGACGGCCTCTCGCTTCGTGCACGTGGACTGGGCGCTGCCGCTCGAGGTCTACGCGGAGTGCCTGGTGACCGGTGATTGGCCGGCGCTGCCCGTCTACGAGACGCCGGCGCGGGTCGAGGCTGAGCGCGACCGGCTTCGGGTGCTCGTGTCGGGATTCCTGCGGGCGCGGGAGAGTCAGATCTCGGCGATCCCCGCCGACGCCGCCGGTCGCGGGCGTGCGTTTCCCACACCGCGCACGTGGGACTACGCGACGCGGCTGGCCGCGTTTGCCGCCTGCGTCGGCGCGGCCAAGGACGTCACGCGGTTGCTCGTCGCCGGGTGCATCGGCGAGGTGACCGCGCACGAGTTCCTGGCCTGGTGCGCGCGGCAGGACCTGCCCGATCCGGAGTCGCTGCTCGCCGACCCGCACGGCTACGACTTCGCCGGGTTGCGCGCCGACCGGGTGTACGTCGTGTTGCAGGCGGTGCTGGGTGCGGTCGCGCGGTCGGCGAGTGCGCCGCGGTGGACGGCGGCGGTCACTCTGTGCGCGTTGGCCGCGAAGGCGTGTGGCATCGACCCGGCGGTGCCCGTGGTGCGCGCGCTGCTGCGCGACGGGCTGCGGCCGGCCGACGCCGAGCTGCCGAGCGGGATCGCGATCTTCGCGCCGGCGCTCTCACTGGCCGGGTTGTTGTGAGCGACGAAGGAGCGAACCAATGTCACAGGCTCTGCCAGGCGC
The DNA here is from genome assembly GCA_032160775.1 of Pseudonocardiales bacterium. Taxonomy (GTDB): domain Bacteria; phylum Actinomycetota; class Actinomycetes; order Mycobacteriales; family Jatrophihabitantaceae; genus Jatrophihabitans. The sequence continues at coordinate 2,272 of JAVHVB010000206.1, forward strand.
ACGTTCTCCAGCGCCTGTGAGCCTCTCGCCGTCGGATCGCGACCGGCTCGCCGCGGCGAAGCTGTGGCTGATCAGCCGCGCAGGGCTCGGTGCGGACGCGCCGCGCGATCTGCCCTACCTCGCGCACGCGCTGTATGCGCTGGTGCCGGTGCCGTCCACGTCCGTTGCGCGAATCTCGTGCGACGAGTACTGGCGCGTGTACGTGAACTCGTCCTGGCTGTCCGGTGCCTCGACGCGCGAGATCGCCGCCGAGTTGGTGCACGTGACCTGGCACCTGCTGCACGACCATGCCGGCCGCGCGCGGGACATCGGGGTGTCGTCGTCCACCGCGCGGGAGTGGAAGCGGGCGACGGACCTCGCCATCTCGCACATGCTGCGTCCGGACGGTCTGTTGCCGGACGGGTTCGCGTCGCCGGCCGACGTGCACCTGCCGGGCGGGCTGTCCGCCGAGGAGTACTACTCGGTGATTCTCGACGAGCCGCCCGAGCCGTCGTCGGGCGCCGGTGCGCCGGAGCGCGGGTGCGGCAGCGGCTGTGACGGGTTGATTCGGTCGTGGGAGCTGCCGCCCGGGCTGGATGCGGCGCAGGTCGACTACGCGGATGCGTCGCAGCTCCGGCGGCTCGTCGCGATCGCATACCGCGAACACATCACCGGCCGTGGCGATACGCCCGGCGACGCATGGCGGTGGACGAAGGACATCCTCGAGCCGACGATCCCGTGGGCACCGCTGCTCGCGGCCGCCGTCCGGCGCGCCGTTGCCTGGACGAACGGCAACACGCACTACACGTACGCGCGGCGATCACGCCGTCAGGCCGCGTTGCCGGACTTCGTGCTGCCCGGCACTCGCCGACCGGTGCCGAACGTGGCCGTCGTGGTCGACACGTCGGGCTCGATCGACGACACGCTGCTGTCGCGCGCGCTCGGCGAGGTCGACGGGGCGCTGGCCGGGCTCGGGGTGAGCGATGCGTCGGTGACCGTGCTGGCGTGCGACGCCGCGGTGCAGACGGTGGCCCGGATCCGCAACGTCCGCGAGTCGAACCTCGCCGGCGGCGGCGGCACCGACATGCGCGTCGGCCTCGCCGCCGCATCCGATCTGCGCCCGCGCCCGGACCTGATCGTCGTCTTCACCGACGGCTACACACCCTGGCCGGAGCAGCCACCAGCCGGGAGCGCCGTCATCGCCGGCATCCTCGGCCGCAAGGAACATGCCCTCCCGCCGACCCCGGTGTGGGCGCGACGCATCGAATGCCTCCTGTAGCGCTGCGGCGACTCCCACATCCCTGTGTGAGACACCCCGCAGTACTTTTCTGGCCGCTGCACCGACAATGATCCCTGGACCGCGCGATCCATCTGACGCGGCGGCAGCGGAGGTCGAAGTGGAAGCTGGTCCGAGCCAAGTCTGCAGCTGTCCCTGCCACAGATGCGGTCCGGACGAGCCACAAATTTTGCATTTTCAAGCGTGCTGCGGACCCTGTTACAAGTGCGGCGAGTTCCTCAACCCGTGGAGCGCCGAGCACGTTGACCGCTGTCGGCAGCCGATGCGTCAGCGTTTTTTCGGGTGGTTCCGAAGCCGCGCGTGATCGTCTTCGTCGGACCCGCACCGAAGACCATGCGGTGTTCCGCGAATCCGCACAAGAGCCGACGAGCCGGGCACGACGGGTCGGCGCGCGGGACCTTGGCCTGTTGACCCCGTGAATGGA
>JAVHVB010000207.1:0-11370 GCA_032160775.1 Pseudonocardiales bacterium
GACGTCGTTCCGGGCGAGCTGCCGATCACGCCGGCCCAGGTCGCCCGGGTGATCGCGCTGGTCGCCGACGGGTCGCTGTCCGTCGCGCTCGCCCGGCAGGCCGTCGACGGGGTCCTGGAGACCGGCGCGGAGGTCGACGCAGTCGTCGCCGAGCGCGGGCTGCAGGTGCTGTCCGACACCGGCGCGCTGGAGCAGGCGGCCGACGAGGCGATCGCGGCCAACCCGGACGTCGCCGACAAGGTGCGCGGCGGCAAGGAGGCTGCGGTCGGCGCGCTCGTCGGCGCGGTCATGAAAGCGACCCGGGGCCAGGCGGACGCGGCCGCGGTGAAGCAGATCCTGCTCACCAAGCTCGGCGCCGACAAGTAGGCCGACGTGGGTCGGGGGCTCACGATCATCACTGCGTTCGGCCGGGTCGAGCCGCCGGAGTTCCAGCTGGACCTCGCCCGATCGGTCGACGAGCTCGCCCGGCTGCGGAGCCCGGCGCCGACGCGCTGGGTGCGTAGTTACGACCGGGACGGTGCGTTCACCGTGGACTGGCAACCGGGCTACGCGACGGTGACCGACGTCGCGCATCCGGGCGGAGGGGTCTCCGGTCCGGGCCACACCCGCAACCGGGCACTGGCGACCGTCACCGACGGCTGGGTCGCCGCGATCGACAGCGACGACCGGATCGTGCCGGCGGGGTTCGCGGCCTTCGTCGTCGCGGCGCAGGCCGCGGACTGTCGTTGGGCTGCGGCGCTCGCCGACGACATCGACGAGCGGGGCGAGGTCGTCTACCGCGGGCCGGATTGGGTCGGGTCGCCGGTGATCGCGAGGAACTGTTTTCTCGACATCGGCGACGAGCGCGGGCGGCACCCGTGGCATCCGTCGGCGATGGTGATCGACGCTGCGCTGGCCACCGAATGCGGCGGCTGGGGCTCCTGGCCGGAGTTCCACTTCTTCGGTGAGGACGTCTCGTTCGTCGCCCGGCTCAACGCCCGGCACGAGGGCACGTGGTTCCCGACCGTCGTGTTCCACCGGCGGCGGCACGGGGCGTCGCTGACGGTGCACGCCGAGCTCAAACCGCATCCGGACGAGCGCGAACTCATCCGGCGCTACGCGAACTCGTGATCGCGCCGTTCGCCGCACTTCTCGCAGTCGCCACGCTGCTGTCGAGCACAGCCGCGCCCGCCGGCGACGCAGTGCTGTTCCGGTTCGCCGACCCGCGCATTACCGAGGCCAGCGGTATCGCGGCCGGCCGCTTGTCGCCCGGTGTCTTCTACGTGCAGAACGACAGTGGCGACAGCGCGCGGTTCTTCGCGATCGACCGGCGCACGGGGGCGACAGTCGCCACGGTCACAGTCGCCGGCGCCCGCAACGTCGACTGGGAGGACATCGCGGTCGGCCCGAATGCCGCCGGGACACCGTCGGTGTGGTTGGCCGACATCGGCGACAACGACGCGGTGCGCCACACCGTGCAGCTGTATCGCGTCGTCGAGCCGCGGCTCGATCCGCAGTACCGCAACAGGACGGTTCGACTGCCGGTCGCCGAGAAGTGGCGGCTGCGCTATCCGGGCGGGCCGGTCGACGCCGAGTCGCTCGCGGTGGCACCGGACGGGACGCCCTACCTCGTCACCAAGTCCTTCGGTGGCGCGACCGTGTACCGGGTTCCGGACACCGCCCGTCCGGATCAGGTGCAGCGGGTGCGCCGGGTGGCGCAGCTCGCCCTGCACGAGACCGGCACCGGCAACCCCTTCGGCCTGGCCGGGCAGCTGACCGCGACGGGAGCGGCCATCTCGGCGGACGGCGAATACTTTGCGATCCGCACCTACGCCGACGCCTGGGTCTGGCGCCAGGATGCCCCGCCGGATCTGGCGCTGGGCGCTGACCCGGTCGTGGTGCCGCTGCCGTCGCAGCCGCAGGGTGAGGGCATCGCGATCGTCGGCGGCCGGCTGGTCATCGACTCCGAGGGGGCGCACACGCGGGTGTACTCGATCCGGTTGCCCGCCGAGCTTCGCGGCCCGGCGCCGGCTCCGACGGGCAGTCCGTCGCCCGACAACGGGACGGCCGGCCCGACCGGCCCGGCTGCGTCCGCCGGCCCGCACATCGGCAGCCGGGTGTGGCTGTACCTCATCGGCGGCGCGGCGCTGCTCGTACTGGCCGGCGGCGCTGTCCGGAATCGGCGGGGGCGCCCGGGCCGCTGACGGGCAGGATCAGCCGTATGGCTGTCGCTGCGGAACGCTCCGTCCTCGAACTGACCATCTGGATCGCGTTGGCCACGTTGGTGCTCGCGGTCATCGCGGCGTTCCTCGGCCGTGCGCTGCTGCGCCGCGGCCTGCGCGAGCCGTTCATCGTCCGGCTGATCAACCGCGCGTCGGACCGGGTGGTCGAGTCGGTGAAGAAGCCGATCACGGTGGCGGTGCTCGACGAGGTTGCGTCCGTGCTGCAGACGGGCAACTACACGCGCAACATCGCAGCCGCCCTGGAGGAGAATCGGGTCGAGCTGAAGCGGATGGTCGCCGAGAAGATCCGCGACGATCCGACCGCCGGGCGGTTGTACCTCGTGCCGTTCCACGAGCGGATCATCGAGACGGCGACCGACACGACGTTCCGGGTGATCCTGGAGATCCTGGCCGATCCGCGCACCGACGAGCTCGTGTCGGATCTGCTGCGCGACAACCTCACCCAGATCCGCAGAGCGGTGCGTGACCAATCGGTCTGAGCGATGTCATTCGGTCATGTCATTCGGGCTCGTGCCCGGCGCCGGCGCTGGGCAGGTACCGGATGACCCGCTCGTCGGCCGCGACGGGCGTTCCGGCGCCGTCCCGGTTCGAGGTGGTCAGCCACAGGGCGCCGTCCGGCGCGGCGACCACGGTGCGCAACCGGCCGTACTTGTGCGCGAGGACGGGCGCGAAGCTGCGCAGCACGGGCGACAGAACCCCGGGCCGGACCTCGGCGGACAGCAGCGCCTCGCCGTTGAGCGAGGTGACCCAGAGCCGGCCGTCGAGGAACGCACACCCGCCGGGCCCGCCTTCGCGGACCGGCAGCTCCGCGGCCGACGCCGCGGTTCCGGACCGGATCCGGGGCCAGCCGTAGTAGGCGCCGCGGCCGAGCAGGTTGATCTCGTCCGGCCGTCCCCGCCCGCCGGTCTCGGCCTCGAAGATCCAGCGGCTTGTCCCGATCGGGCACAGGCCGTCGACCACGTGATGCCCGCCGCTCCAGACCGGCGACGCGGCGGTCGGGTTGCCCGGAGCCGGGTCGCCGATCGAGTCGACCCGCAGCACCTTTCCGGCGAGGCTGTTGGGCCTGCCCGCCAGCGCCGGGTGACCCGCGTCGCCGGTGCCGATGTACAGGTCGCCGTCCGCGCCGAACAGGATCCGGCCGGTGTTCCCGCTCGGTCCCTTCGGGATGCCGGTGAACACCGGGGTGACCGGTCCGGTGAGGGTGAAGTCGACGACCCGGTTGTCGGTCGGTGTCGTGACGTAGGCGTAGACCAGCCCGTCCTCGTTGTAGGTGGGAGACAGGGCGAGGTCGAGCAGGCCTCCGTCGCCGGCTGCGTCCAGCCCGTGCAGCGTCCGGATCGTCGGCACCGGCTGCCCGGCCTTGGGCTGCACCTGCACGATGCGCCCCGTGGTGCGCTCGCCGACCAGCGCCGTGCCGTCGGGCAGCATGGCCAGCCCGACCGGCGCGGCCAAGTTCGTCGCCACGACGTTCGGGTCGACCTTCGGGCCACCCGGCCGGGTCGGTGACGCCTGGCTGCCGCTCGGCGTCGGTGTCCCCCCGGCGCTGCGATCCGTCGCACCGCCCGAGGGGATCGGGATGATCGGGCTCGCCTGCGCGCCGCCGCCGGGCCGGTAGGAGGGGCTGGGCTGCCAGGTCGGTGGCGACGTCGTCGCAGCCGAGCTGCAGGACGTCAGTAGGGCGGCCGCGGACGCGCCGACGAGCAGCGCGCGGGCCGGATGCATGGCTGCCAGTCTGCCTGGCCAACCTGTGCGGGCGCTTGCGTAGCCTCGGGGGCGTGCGGGTGGTGAGCGTGCCGACGGTGGACGCGGCGGAGTACCTCGGGCCGGTTCCGGACGATGTGCAGGTGCTCGTCTGGGACGGCTACGGCGACCCGCCCGCCGGCGCGAAACGGATCGAGTTCTTCGTCGGGCGCTACGACGCCCCGCCACCGCAGGCCTCGGCGTTCGCCGGCCTGCCCGGCCTGAAGGTGATCCAGCTGCTGTCGGCCGGAGTCGAGCCGTGGCTGCCGGTAGTTCCCGAGGGCGTCCGGCTGCACAACGGTCGCGGTATCCACGGCGCCTCGACGGCCGAACTCGCGATCGCCGGCATGCTCGCCGTGCTGCGCGACCTGCCGCGCTTCGAGCGGGCGCGGGCGGCCCATGACTGGACGCCGGCTCTGACCGAAGGGCTGGACGGCCGACGGGTGCTCGTCCTCGGCACTGGCGACATCGGGTCACGGGTGGCCGAGGTTGCCCGAATCCTCGACGCCGAGGTGACCGTCGTCGCCCGGTCCGCGCGCCCGGGGGTGCACTCGGTGGCCGACCTGCTCGCCCTGCTGCCCGACTCCGAGGTGGTCGTGCTCGCGGTGCCGCACACGCCGGACACGCGCAAGCTGGTCGACGCCGGGTTCCTGGCGGCCCTGCCCGACGGAGCGTTGCTGGTGAACGTCGCCCGCGGCGCGATCGTCGACACCGACGCGTTGCTGGCCGAGCTGTCCGCCGGCCGGTTGCACGCGTTCCTCGACGTCACCGACCCGGAACCGCTGCCGCCCGATCATCCGCTGTGGGACGCGCCGAACCTGATCCTGACGCCGCACGTCGGCGGCGGTACCCGGGGTTGGCAGCGTCGCGCCTACCGCCTCGCCGGCGACCAGCTGCGCCGCTACCTCGCCGGCGAGGAACTGATCAACGCGGTCACCGACGGCTACTAGCGGCGGCGGCGGCGTTGGGGGGCGAACTTCGGCGCGGGATCGGGCAGGTCCGGCAGCCGACCGCCGCTGGCGCGCGCCACCGCGGCCAGGTTCTGGACGTGCACGCACGGCAGCCGGACCGCGCCGTCGGCCAGCACCGCGTACACGGTGCCGCCGTCGAGGGAGAGCCCGCGGATCTCGTCCCAGGGCAGCACCCGCTTGCCGAACGCCGCTCGCACGGTGACCCCGGTGGCGTCCACGATCGTCGCCCAGCGGGCGATGAACACGGCAGCCGCCACCGGAACGAGCAGCAGCAGCGTCTGCGGGCCGAGGTGTGCGTTCTCCGACTCGTAGCCGTGCGTGGTGAACGCGAGCGGCGCCGTCCCGAAGAGCAGGAACAGCACGGCGAGGTAGGCCAGCAGGGGAAGCCGGAACACTCGCGCGGCACCGGACTCCGAACTCACGCCTGCACGGTAACCCGTACTGTTTTCGGGGTGACCACCCAGCAACCGCGAGAGCATCGCAAGCCACACAGCAGCGTCGTCACAGATGGCCTCGAGCGCGCCGCCGCACGCGGCATGCTGCGCGCGGTAGGCATGGGCGACGACGACTGGCGCAAGCCGCAGATCGGCGTGGCGTCCTCCTGGAACGAGATCACGCCGTGCAACCTGTCCCTGGCCCGGCTCGCCAAGCGGGCCAAGATCGGGGTGCGCGGCGCGGACGGCTTCCCGATGGAGTTCGGCACCATCTCGGTGTCCGACGGCATCTCGATGGGGCACAGCGGCATGCACTATTCGCTGGTGTCCCGCGAGGTCATCGCCGACTCGGTCGAGACCGTGTTCCGGGCCGAACAACTCGACGGCGGCGTGCTGCTCGCCGGTTGTGACAAGTCGCTGCCCGGCATGCTGATGGCGGCTGCCCGGCTCGACGTCGCCGCAGTGTTCCTCTACGCCGGCTCGACACTGCCCGGCAAGCTGGGCGATCGCACCGTCACGATCATCGACGCCTTCGAGGCGGTCGGCGCCTGCCTCGCCGGCCGGATCACGCGCGAGGAGGTCGACGCCGTCGAGCGCGCGATCTGCCCCGGCGAAGGCGCGTGCGGCGGCATGTACACCGCCAACACGATGGCGAGCGCCGCAGAGGCGATGGGCATGTCACTGCCCGGCAGCGCCGCCCCGCCGGCCCCGGATGCGCGCCGCGACCACTACGCCGAGCGATCGGGCGAGGCGGCCGTCCATCTCGTCGATGCCGGCATCACGGCGCGCAGCATCATCACCAAGCAGGCTCTCGAGAACGCGATCACCGTCGTCATGGCGCTCGGCGGGTCGACCAACGCCGTGCTGCACCTGCTCGCGATCGCGCACGAGGCGAAGGTCGACCTCACCCTCGACGACTTCAACCGGATCGGTGACAAGGTCCCGCACCTCGCCGACGTGAAGCCGTTCGGCGAGTACGTGATGACCGACGTCGACCAAGTCGGTGGAGTTCCGGTCGTGATGAAGGCGTTGCTGGATGCCGGCCTGCTGCACGGCGACGCCCTCACCGTCACCGGCAAGACGGTCGCCGAGAACCTCGACGACATCAAGCCGCCGGACCCGGACGGCAAGATCATCCGCGCGCTCGGCAACCCCCTGCACCGCACCGGGGGCCTGACGATCCTGCGCGGCTCGCTCGCCCCGGAAGGCGCCGTCGTCAAGAGCGCAGGCTTCGACCGCGACGTCTTCGAGGGCACCGCGCGGGTGTTCGAGCGCGAGCAGGCGGCGATGGACGCGCTCGCCGCCGGCACCCTGGCGGCCGGCGACGTCGTCGTCATCCGCTGGGAGGGCCCGAAGGGCGGCCCGGGCATGCGCGAGATGCTGCAGATCACCGGCGCCATCAAGGGCGCCGGGCTGGGCAAGGACGTCCTGCTGCTCACCGACGGCCGGTTCTCCGGCGGCACCACCGGCCTGTGCGTCGGGCACGTCGCGCCCGAGGCCGCGGTCGGCGGGCCGATCGGCCTGATCGCCGACGGCGACCAGATCCGGCTGGACATGTCCGCGAAGACCCTCGAGTTGCTGGTCGACGAGGCCGAGCTGGAGCGCCGCCGCGCGGAGTGGAAGCCGGCGGAGCCGCAGTTCGACTTCGGGGTCCTGCGCAAGTACGCGAAGCTCGTCGGCTCAGCGGCGAACGGGGCCGTCTGCGACTAGTGCCTCAGCCGGCCCCGATTCGCCCCGAAGGCTCCGTCAACCCAGCGGCTTGCCGAAGTCCGTCGTCAACCACACCTTGTGGTGCGCCCGGTCCAGGTACACGTCCACGCCGATATTGCGGTAATGCGTGCTCAGGATGTTCAGCCGGTGTGCGTCGTTCGGCGGCTTCTCGTGGTACATCAGGCGCTGGAGCAGCGTCACGCCGGGCAGCGTCATCTCGCTGTTCCAGGCGATGTTCTCGCCGGCCCAGCTCCACTGGTAGCCGGCGTTGCTCATCCGGGTCGTGAAGTCGGGCTCGCCGGGCAGCTGATGCGACATCTCGTTGTAGGCGGCCATCTGCACGTTGTGCCGACGCGCCGACAGGCGCAGTTGAGAGACCATCCGCAGCGGGCGCAGCCCGAAGATGGCGCGCTCCTTGTTCACCAACCGCAGGATGGCCCAGTCGATCCGCTTCTCCAGATCCGTGCGCGCCGGAACGGCGGCGCCGGCCGGGCTCGCGGTGACCACCGCGCCGGCGGTGAGGCCGGCGACGAGAAGCGCGATGAGCAGGATCACCCGCAGCAGCGGCGTGTGGCGCTGGGCGGCGAGGGTCGTCGAGGTGTGGCGGGGAAGCATCGTGCACCGTCCGGTGGTTCGAAAGGCCGACTACGTATCCCCGCAGTCCCCTGTGCCGCACCGTGCGGTGCTTTCCCGCTAGCAGCCCACCCCATGAGCCGCTACGCCTAGTAAAACTGCTTCACGGCGATTTTACAAGCCATGGACCAAAGATTTTTTCTACGGGACGTAGGTCCCTGGACTTTCGCGACACTCTCTGCGGTCAACCCGCCATACCGTCCGACAGCCAGCAAATCGGACGTCACCCTATGTGCGACTGCGGCCCGGAGCAGTGACGCTGTGCACTCGTCGCGGCGCCGGTGAGCGCGCCGCAGAGCCGGTTGGCGGGGCGAATAACCCCCGTGTACGCTCTGCTCCGTGCGCAAGCTCGTACTCGTTATCCAGCGCGTCGCGTAGGTCGAGAACTCGACTACCGCGCCGCGCCAGCCCTTCGTGCAACTGCACGAGGGGTTTTTTGTTGGCCGAATCGATGAGAGGCACACATGGTCGGCGAAACCGTGACCGGCGCCCAGGCGCTCGTCCGCTCGCTCGAAGAGGTCGGCGCGGACGTCATTTTCGGGATCCCCGGCGGCGCGATCCTGCCTGCCTACGACCCACTGTTCGACTCCACCAAGGTGCGGCACATCCTCGTCCGGCACGAGCAGGGCGCGGGGCATGCAGCCGAGGGGTACGCGCAGGCGTCGGGCAAGGTCGGCGTCTGCATGGCGACCTCCGGGCCGGGCGCGACGAACCTCGTGACGCCGATCGCGGACGCCTACATGGACTCGGTGCCGATGGTGGCGATCACCGGCCAGGTGCCGCGGCCGGCGATCGGCACCGACGCGTTCCAAGAGGCGGACATCTCCGGGATCACGCTGCCGATCACCAAGCACAACTTCCTCGTGCAGTCGGCCGACGACGTCCCGCAGGCGATCGCCGAGGCGTTCCATCTCGCCGGCACCGGCCGGCCCGGCCCGGTACTCGTCGACATCCCGAAGGACGTGCTGCAGCAAACCACCACGTTCAGCTGGCCGCCACGACTGGATCTGCCCGGCTACCGTCCGGTCACCCGACCGCACGGCAAGCAGATCCGCGAGGCCGCGCGGATGATTGCGGCGGCGCGCCGGCCGGTGCTCTACGTCGGCGGCGGGGTGCTGAAGGCGCGGGCGACCGCTGAACTTCGGCAACTCGCCGAGCAGACGGGCATCCCGCTCGTCACCACGCTGATGGCGCGCGGCGCGTTCCCCGACAGCCACCCACAGCACCTCGGCATGCCCGGCATGCACGGCTCGGTCAGCGCGGTGACGGCGTTGCAGAAGGCTGACCTGCTGATCGCACTGGGCACCCGCTTCGACGACCGGGTCACCGGCAAGCTGGACACCTTCGCGCCGCAGGCGGCGATCATCCACGCCGACATCGATCCCGCTGAGATCGGCAAGAACCGGGTCGCCGACGTGCCGATTGTCGGCGACGTCCGCGAGGTGTTGCTGGAACTGGTGCCCGCGCTGGCAGCGGAGTTCGAGGCCGGCCACCGGGCCGACCTGACGGGCTGGTGGCGGCAGGTCGACCAGTGGCGCGACACCTACCCGCTCGGCTACGAGGAGCCGTCCGACGGAACCCTCGCGCCGCAGTACGCGATCGAGCGGATCGGCGCGATCGCCGGCCCGGACGCGATCTTCGCGGCCGGCGTCGGCCAGCACCAGATGTGGGCGGCGCAGTTCATCAAGTACGAGAATCCCTACACGTGGCTGAACTCCGGGGGCGCCGGGACGATGGGCTACGCGGTGCCCGCGGCGATGGGCGCCAAGGTGGCCTGCCCGGACAAGCTCGTCTGGTGCATCGACGGCGACGGTTGCTTCCAGATGACCAACCAGGAGCTGGCGACCTGCGCCATCGAGGGCATCCCGATCAAGGTCGCAGTGATCAACAACGGCAACCTCGGCATGGTCCGTCAGTGGCAGACGCTGTTCTACGACCAGCGCTACAGCCACACCGACCTCGGCACCCACAAGCACCGGATCCCGGACTTCGTGAAGCTCGCCGAGGCGCTGGGCTGCGTCGGCCTGCGCTGTGAGACCAAGGACGAGGTCGACGAGGTCATCGAGAAGGCTATGGCGATCGACGACGCGCCCGTCGTCGTCGACTTCGTGGTCGGCAAGGACGCGATGGTGTGGCCGATGGTCGCGGCCGGCACGAGCAACGACGACATCCTGGCCGCGCGCGGCATCCGCCCGATCTTCGACGAGACGGAGTAGCCGATGTCGACGCATACGCTCTCGGTGCTGGTGGAGAACAAGCCCGGCGTCCTGACGCGCGTGGCCGGGTTGTTCGCGCGGCGCGGGTTCAACATCGAATCACTCGCGGTCGGGCCGACCGAGCATCCGGAGATCTCTCGCATCACCATCCTGGTGAGCGTCGAGGGCACCGTGCTCGAGCAGGTGACCAAGCAGCTGAACAAGCTCATCAACGTGCTGAAGATCGTCGAGCTGGAACCGGGCCACGCGGTGCAGCGCGAGCTGCTGCTCGTCAAGGTGCGCACCGACGAGGCGAACCGACGCGACGTGCTGCAGATCGTCGAGCTGTTCAAGGCCAAGGTGGCCGACGTCGGACCCGAGGCGCTGACGGTCGAGCTGACCGGTCGCCCGGACAAGCTCGAGGCGATGCTCAAGATGCTGGAGCCGTACGGCATCCGCGAGATGGTGCAGTCCGGCATGGTCGCGCTCGGCCGCGGCCCCCGATCGATGACCCAAGCCGCGTTGCGTACGGTCGAGCGCACCGCTTGATCACCCTCCGAAATCGCACGCCGGCGCTCGCGATCCGCGGGTGCCCGACATCGCAAAGGAAGTCCCAGCGACATGGCAGTTGAGATCTATTACGACGACGACGCCGATCTTTCGATCGTCCAGGGCCGCAAGGTCGCGGTGATCGGGTACGGCAGCCAGGGGCACGCGCACGCGCTGTCGCTGCGCGACTCGGGTGTGGACGTGCGGGTGGGCCTGCCGGAGGGCTCGAAGAGCAGGGCCAAGGCCGAGGAGGAGGGGCTGCGCGTCGTGACGCCGGCCGAGGCCGCGGCCGAGGCGGATCTGATCATGATCCTGGCGCCGGACCCGGCGCAGCGCTCGCTGTACAAGGAGTCGATCGAGCCGAACCTCAAGGACGACGACGCGATCTTCTTCGGGCACGGCTTCAACATCCGCTTCGGCTACATCGAGCCGCCCGCCAACGTCGATGTCGGCATGGTCGCGCCGAAGGGTCCCGGGCACCTCGTCCGCCGGCAGTTCGTGGACGGCAAGGGCGTGCCGGTGCTCGTGGCGGTCGAGCAGGACGCGACCGGCAAGGCGTTCGACCTCTCGCTCTCCTATGCGAAGGCGATCGGCGGCACCCGCGCCGGCGCGATCAAGACGACGTTCACCGAGGAGACCGAGACCGACCTGTTCGGCGAGCAGGCCGTGCTCTGCGGCGGTGCTTCCCAACTGGTCATGTACGGCTTCGAGACGCTGATCGAGGCCGGTTACGCGCCGGAGATCGCGTACTTCGAGTGCCTGCACGAGCTCAAGCTGATCGTCGACCTGATGTACGAGGGCGGCATCGCCAAGCAGCGCTGGTCGGTGTCGGACACCGCCGAGTACGGCGACTACGTGTCCGGTCCGCGGGTCATCGACCCGCGGGTGAAGGAGAACATGCAGGCCGTGCTCGCCG
>JAVHVB010000208.1:0-10821 GCA_032160775.1 Pseudonocardiales bacterium
TCCCCGCAGTAGTGCGGCAGGTGCCGGGCGATGTCGTAGACGGACGCGTGCTTACGGTGCACCGCGCCGAACGCGTCGGCGACGAAGGCGCCGCCGTCGTCCTCACCCCCGGTCAGGAATTCCAGGCAGCGGGCGAACTCGTCGCGCTCCTCGTCGTCCTTGCTCGTCTCGCCCGGATGGAAGCGGACGTTCTCGAGCAACAGGATCTCGCCGTCCTTGAGTTCGTTCGCCAGCAGCCGGGCGCTCGTACCGACCGTGTCCAGGGCGAACTCGACCGGCACGCCGAGAAGCTGGGCGAGCCGATCGGCCACTGGCCCGAGCGAGTACTTCGGGTCCGGCGCACCGCCCGGCCGGCCCAGGTGTGCGGCGACGATGACCCGCGCGCCGTGGTCGAGCAGCTTGGTGATGACGGGCAGCGACGCGCGGATGCGCCCGTCGTCGGTGACCTTGCTGTCCCGCAGCGGAACGTTGAGGTCCGAACGGACGAGGATGCGCCGCCCGTTGAGCTTGCCGTGCCCGTGCCGGATCAGGTCGTCGAGGGTCCGCATGGCCTTTAGAGGGAGCCGCCCACGAGCAGGATCAGGTCGACGAGCCGGTTGGAGTAACCCCACTCGTTGTCGTACCACCCGACGACCTTCACCTGGTTGCCGATCACCTTGGTGAGTTCGGCGTCGAAGATGCACGACGCCGGGTCGGTGACGATGTCGGAGCTGACGATCGGGTCCTCGGTGTAGGTGAGGATGCCCTTGAGCGGGCCGTCTGCGGCCGCCTTGAAGGCCGCCTTCACCTCGTCGACCGTGGTGTCCCGCGCGACCGTGACGGTGAGGTCGGTGGCACTGCCGGTCGGGACGGGCACCCGCAGCGCGTATCCGTCGAGCTTGCCCTTCAGCTCGGGCAGCACGAGGCCGATCGCCTTGGCGGCGCCGGTGGACGTCGGCACGATGTTCAGCGCGGCGGCGCGGGCCCGGCGCAGATCGCTGTGCGGGCCGTCCTGCAGGTTCTGGTCCTGCGTGTACGCGTGAATCGTGGTCATCAGCCCGCGCTCGATGCCGAACGCGTCGTTGAGCACCTTGGCCAGCGGACCGAGGCAGTTCGTCGTGCACGACGCGTTGGAGATGATCGTGTGCTTCGCGGGGTCATAGGCGCTGTCGTTCACGCCCATCACCACCGTGACGTCCTCGTTCTTCGCCGGCGCGGAGATGACGACCTTCTTGGCGCCGCGCTCGACGTGCACCTTCGCCCGTTCGGCGTCGGTGAAGATGCCGGTGGACTCGAGCACCACGTCGGCACCGATGTCGCCCCACGGCAGGTCCTCCGGGTTGCGGTGCGCGAAGGCCTTGAAGGTCTTGCCGTCGGCGGTGATCTCGTCCTCGGTGGCGCTCACCTCGCCGGGGAACCGGCCGAGGATCGAGTCGTACTTGAGCAGGTGCGCCAGCGATGCGTTGTCGGTCAGGTCATTGACGCCGACGACCTCGATGTCTGCTCCTGCGGCCTTCACCGCCCGGTAGAAGTTCCGTCCGATCCGGCCGAAACCGTTGATGCCAACGCGTACGGTCACTGCTCCAGCTCCTTGGCCGTGATGGTCGCTTTCGACCTCGACCCTATCGGGTAGCCATGACCGGGCCGCCGGGTCCGCAGCTACCCGCGAGTAAAGCTCGCGGGCCGGCGTCAGTCGCTGCGCGGGCGGGGACGGGGGCGCTTCGCCGCCGGTTTGTCACCGGCCCGCGCGTCGTCGCCGGCCGGTTCGTCGGCGTCGGATTGGTAGCCCTCGCTGAAGGACTTCGCCGACTCCTTCGCACGGTCGCGCAGCGTGCCCAGCAGCCGGCCCGCTCCCGCTGCGGCCTTCTCCACCTTGGGTCCAGCGGCCTCGACGGCCTTCGCGACGCGCGGGCCGGCCTCGGCACGAACCTTGGCGATCGCTTCGCGCGGGGACGGCCGTCCGGGATCTGCAGGGGGGCGCGGACGAGGTGCCATGTCAACCAGCCTAAGCGACATCCACTCCGCGCGGCGGGGGGTCAGGGGGCCAGCATCTCCGCGGTCACCGCGGACTCGGTGTCCGGGATGCCGAGGTCCCCGGCCCGTTTGTCCGCCATCGCCAGGAGCCGGCGGATCCGGCCGGCCACCGCGTCCTTCGTCATCACCGGATCGGAGAGCGCGCCCAGCTCCTCGAGCGAGGCCTGCTTGTGCTCGAGGCGCAGTCGGCCCGCCTGCAACAGGTGCTCGGGCGCATCGCCGTCCAGGATTTCGAGCGCACGCTGGACGCGCGCGCCTGCGGCGACCGCGGCGCGGGCCGAGCGGCGCAGGTTGGCGTCGTCGAAGTTCGCCAGCCGGTTCGCGGTCGCCCGAACCTCGCGGCGCATCCGGCGTTCCTCCCAGGCGAGGACGGACTCGTGCGCACCGATGCGGGTCAGCAGGGCGCCGATGGCGTCGCCGTCGCGCACTATGACCCGGTCTCCCCCGCGCACCTCGCGCGCCTTGGACGCCACGCCCAGCCGCCGACCCACCCCGACAAGGGCCAGCGCCGCCTCGGCCGACGGGCAGGTGATCTCCAGCGAGCACGACCGGCCCGGTTCGGTGAGCGAGCCGTGGGCGAGGAAGGCGCCGCGCCAGGCAGCCTCGGCGTCGGCGATGCCGCCCGCCACGACGTGGTGCGGCAGTCCCTTGACCGGCCGCCCGCGCAGGTCGACCAGGCCGGCCTGGCGGGCCAGTCGCTCACCGTCCTTCGCGACGCGGACGAGGTAGCGGCTGCCCTTCCGGATGCCGCCACCGGCCACGATCTGCACCTCGGACCCGTGGCCGAAGATGTCGGCGATCTCCTTGCGCAGCCGGCGGGCCACCGAGCCGGTGTCGAGCTCGGCTTCGATGACGATGCGTCCGCCGACGAGATGCAGCGCGCCGGCGAAGCGCAGCATCGTCGCGAGTTCGGCCTTGCGCGCCGACATCTTCGAGACGGGGACGCGGCTGAGCTCGTCCTTGACAGCCGCGGTCATCGCCATCGCTGCGCCCTTCCGTCCGAGCCGCCGGAGCGGTCGGACACGTCCATCGCGTCCCGGATCGCCGCACTCAGTCGAGCTGCGTCGTGACGTTCGACGCTGTCTTCTGCTGCGAGCCTTGAGACTACGAGACGCGCGCCGATCTCGCTCACGTGCCGTCTGAGCGGTTCCGGGTCGAGCACCGAACCGGTGTCGGCGATCACCACGTCGATGTGCAAACCGCCGTACGGGGCGGCGTGTTCACGCAGCAGGTCGAGCAGCTGATGCGGGGCGTAGTCGTCGGTCTCGCCGACCTGCGGCACGAGGTTGAGCACGACGAGCACGCGCGCCGGCGTTGCACACAGGGCGGTGCCGAGTTCGCGCAACAGCAGGTGCGGAATCACGCTGGTGAACCACGAACCCGGGCCGAGCACAACGAGATCGGCCTCGCGCACGGCGTCCACCGCGGACGCGCACGCCGGCGCACCGGGCGGCAGCAGGCTGACCGCGCGTACCCGGCCGGGCGTCGCGGCGATCGAGGACTGGCCGCGGATGTGCCGGGTGCGGGCCACGTCGTCGGGGTCGAAGCGGTCCGCCTCGGCGATCAGGTCGAGCGGGATCGGGCTCATCGGCAGCACCCGGCCGACGGCGCCGACGAGGTCGCCGAGCTGGGCGAGCGCCAGCTCGGGGTCGATCTCGCGCTCGAGCAGCGCGGTGAGCATGAGATTGCCCACCGGGTGTCCGGCGAGCACGCCACTGCCGCCGATGCGGTGCTGCAGCAGGTCGACCCACCGCTGGTGCTCGGGCGCGGTGCCGGCGAGCGCGGCCAGCGCCATGCGCAGGTCGCCCGGCGGCAACACCTTCAGCTCGCGCCGGATCCGGCCGGACGACCCGCCGTCGTCGGCAACGGTCACCACTGCCGTCAGGTCCGCGGTGAGCAGCCGCAGTGCCGACAGCGAGGCGTGCAGTCCGTGCCCGCCGCCGAGCGCGACGGCACGCAGCGGCCGGTCACTCACGGCCGAGGTCCCGGTGCACGACGGTCGTCTGGATCTCGAGCCCGGTCAGCCGGTCGGCCAGTTGTTCGGCGATCGCCACCGACCGGTGCTTGCCACCGGTGCAGCCGACGGCGAGCGTGAGGTAGCGCTTGCTCTCTCGCGTGTAGCCGGCGCCGATGATCTCGAGCAGCTCGGTATACCGGTCGAGGAACTCCTCGGCCCCCTCCTGGCCCAGCACGTAGTCGCGGACCTCCGCGTCGCGACCGGTCAGGTCCCGCAGCTCCGGGATCCAGTGCGGGTTCGGCAGGAACCGGACGTCGACCACCAAGTCTGCGTCGACGGGCAGGCCGTACTTGTAGCCGAACGACACGACGGTCGCGCGCAGCGCCGCTCGCGGCTCCGCGCCGCCGCCGGTGAACGCGGACTCGATCGCGCGGCGCAGTTCGTGCACCGATCGGTCGCTGGTGTCGATGACCAGGTCGGCCTCGTCGCGCAGCCCGGCCAGCAGCGTCCGCTCGGCGGCGATGCCGTCGACGAGCCGGCCGTGTCCCTGCAGCGGGTGCTCGCGCCGGACGTTCTCGAACCGGCGGACGAGCACGTCGTCGCGCGCCTCGAGGAACAGCACGCGGGGCCGCATCTCGCGCTCGTCGAGGTCCCGGATCACGCTGCGCAGATCGCTCGAGAACGCGCGGCTGCGCACGTCCATCACGACAGCGAGCCGGGTGATCGCGTCCGCGCTGCGGCTGCCGAGATCGACCAGCGTGCCGATCAACTCGGGCGGCAGGTTGTCCACGACGAAGAAGCCGAGGTCCTCGAAGCACTTGGCCGCGGTACCGCGGCCGGCCCCGGACAGTCCGGTGATGATCACCGTCTCCAGTCCGCTAGTCATGTATCTCCCCCGTGGTGACGTTGACGGCCGGGACGGCGTCGTCCGGCCGGGCCAGCGCCGCGACGACGGCTTGCGCGGTGCGCGGCCCGATGCCCGGGACCTCGGCGATCTCGTCGATGCTCGCCGCGCGCATCCGCTTCAGCGACCCGAATCTTCGCAGCAACGCCTTGCGGCGCGTGTCGCCGAGCCCGGGGACGCCGTCGAGCGCGGACACGGTCATCGCCTTCGACCGCTTCTGCCGGTGATAGGTGATGGCGAACCGGTGCGCCTCGTCGCGGATCCGCTGTAGCAGGTACAGCCCCTCGGAGGTGCGCGGCAGGATCACCGGGTACGCCTGCCCGGGCAGCCACACCTCCTCGAGTCGCTTGGCCAGGCCGACCAGCGAGACGTCGTCGATGCCCAACTGGTCGAACACGGCCTGCGCCGCCGCGACCTGCGGCGCGCCGCCGTCGACGACCAGCAGGTTCGGCGGATAGGAGAACTTCCGCGGCCGCCCGGTAGTCGGGTCGATGCCCGGCCGGTGTTCGGCATCGGTCACTGCCTCGGCGGCCGGGTCACTGTCCGCGTCCGCACCCGCGACAACCTGCTCATCCAGGTAACGGGCGAAGCGCCGGCGCACCACCTCGGCGATCCAGGTGACGTCACCGGACCCCTCACCCGTCTCCCGCAACGCGAAGCGGCGGTACTCGCTCTTGCGGGCGAGCCCGTCCTCGAAGACGACCATGCTCGCCACCACGTTGGTGCCCTGCACATGGCTGATGTCGAAGCACTCGATGCGCAGCGGTGCCACCGGCAGGTCCAGCGCCTGTTGCAGTTCGTCGAGCGCCCGCGAGCGCGCGGTGAGGTCGGTCGCCCGCTTCAGCTTGTGCTGGTTCAGCGACTGCGCGGCGTTGCGGGCGACCGTCTCGGCCAGCGCCCGCTTGTCACCGCGCTGCGGCACACGCAGCAGGACCCGTGAGCCGCGAAGCGCGCTCAGCCACTCCATGAGCGCGGGTGCGTCCTCGGGCAGCACCGGGACCAGTACCTCGCGCGGGATGGCGGACGAGCCGGCCACGTCGTCCGCGGCCTCGCCGCCGTAGAACTGGGTGACGAACTGCTCGACGAGTTCGCCGGTCGACATCTCGTCCAACCGGTCGACGACCCAGCCACGCTGGCCCCGTACCCGGCCGCCGCGCACGTGGAACACCTGGACGGCCGCCTCCAGCTCGTCCTCGGCGAACGCCACGACGTCGGCGTCGGTGCCGTCGCCGAACACCACCGCCTGCTTCTCCATCGCACGGCGCAGCGCCTCGAGGTCGTCCCGCAGGCGCGCGGCGAGTTCGAACTCGAGGTTGGCGCTTGCCACGGCCATCCGGCGCTCGAGGCGCCTGACCATCGCATCGGTCTTGCCGGCCATGAAGTCGCAGAAGTCGTTGACGATCGCTCGGTGCTCGTCCGCGGTGACCCGGCCGACGCACGGCGCGCTGCACTTCTCGATGTAGCCGAGCAGGCACGGCCGGCCCACCTGGCCGGCCCGCTTGAACACGCCCGCCGAGCAGGTGCGCGCCGGGAAGACGCGCAGCAGCAGGTCGAGGGTCTCCCGGATCGCCCAGGCGTGCGAGTAGGGGCCGAAGTAGCGCACCCCCTTCCGCTTCGGACCGCGCATCACTTGGAGCCGCGGAAACTCCTCGTACAGCGTCACCGCGAGCGACGGATAGGACTTGTCGTCGCGGTACTTCACGTTGAACCGCGGGTCGAACTCCTTGATCCAGGTGTACTCGAGCTGCAGCGCCTCGACCTCGCTGCGCACGACCGTCCACTCGACCGAAGCCGCGGACGTGACCATCTGCCGGGTACGCGGGTGCAGCGCGGCGATGTCGGCGAAGTAGGAGTTGAGCCGTTGCCGCAGGCTCTTCGCCTTGCCGACGTAGATGACCCGGCCGCGCTCGTCGCGGAACCTGTACACACCCGGCCCCAGCGGGATCGTCCCGGGAGCCGGCCGGTACGTGGACGGGTCGGGCACGCCTCCACGTTAGTCAGCACGGCCGACGCCGAGTACCGCCCCGGGCGCCCGGGCACGGCTAAGCTGATCAGCGTGTCGGGGCCGGCGATCGCCTCACTTCGCGCCCGGGTGCAGGGCACGGTCCGCACACCCGACGACGACGGTTACCCCGAGTTGAACACCCTCTGGAACCGGGCCAAGCAGCAGACACCGGCGGTGATCGTGGGCTGCCGGAACACCGCCGACGTCGTCGCCGGCGTGGAGTACGCCCGCAGCGCCGGACTGCCCGTCGCGGTGCGCGGCGGCGGGCACTCACCCGCCGGGATGTCCAGCACCCCCGGTGTGCTGATCGACCTGCGGCCGATGTGCGCGGTGAGCGTCGACCCGCTCGGCCGGGTGGCGGTCGTGGGCGGCGGGGCGACGTGGGCCGCCGTCGACGTCGCGACGCAGCGCTTCGGCTACGCGGTGCCCGGGATCCCGCTGTCCCGAGTCGGCGTCGCCGGCTCGACGATCGGCGGCGGTTTCGGCCATCTGCGCCGCGCCTACGGCCTCGCCTGCGACAACCTGGTCGCCGCCGACCTCGTGCTCGCCGACGGCACGCTCATCTCCACCTCCGGCGATGTGCACCCGGAACTGCTCTGGGGGCTGCGCGGCGGCGGCGGTAACTTCGGCGTGGTCACCTCGTTGCGGTTCCGGATGCAGCCGCTGCCCGAGCCGGTGCTTTCCGGCCCGGTCGTCTTCGCGCCCGACCGGACCGCGGCGCTGCTCGCCTTCTACCGCGACTACACCGCCCAGCTGCGCGAGGACGTCTCGACCAGGCTCGCCGTTCTCGGCAACGCGGTGATCGTGAGCGCGGCGTGCGTGGGCCACCCGGCCGACTCCGAGCGGCTCGTGCGGCCGATCCGCACCGCCGCGCCGGTCGTACGCGACCGGTTGCGTCCCCAGCCGTACGCGCAGCTACAGGCCGCGGCGGACGCCGACTACCCGCCCGGCCGGTTCGCCGTGGTGACCTCGGCCTACGTGGACGATCTCGAGGACGACCTCGTCGTGGCACTGGCCGACGCGGCCGAGGCGATGCCGAGCAGCAACTGCGAGCTGCACCTCCACCACATGGGCGGCGCGGTCGGCCGGGTCGCCCGGATGTCCACCGCAGTCCCGAACCGGGCGGCCCGGTACCTGATCACGCTGATCTGCACCTGGGACCGGGCGGACCAGGAACCGGACGTCCGGCAGTGGCTGTCGAACGCCCACAAGTCGCTGCTGCCGTTCGGCTCGGGCGGTCCGCACGTCGGCCTGCACTCCGAACCGGCGTCGAGCATCGAGGTCTACGGTGCCGAACGGTACCTGCGACTGGCCGCGCTGAAGCGGCGCTACGACGCGGACAACGTCTTCGCCGCGAATCAGAACGTGGTGCCGCTGGCCTGACCCGAGGTCAGTGCCGAGTGAGCAGCCCGAGGTCGTCGACGCTGCCAACGGCAATCAGCAACGGGTTCTTCGCGCCGATGCTCGGGTCCGCGCCCTGGGTTTGCGCAAGCACCGTCTGCGGGCCCTCCGGCGTACTGCGGAAGATCACCAGGCCGACGGAGAACTTGCCGTGGCCGTCGGCCTGCACCTTCACGTGCTCGGCGAAGCCCTTGAGCGTGACCTCGACGACCTGGTTCGGGGCGAAGCCCTTGCCGGTCACGGTCGTCACCCGCCCCGGCGGCGTGACGCCCGGGTTGATGAGGATGGTCGGCTTCGGGACCAGCGCCAGCAGGCCGATGAGCGTCGGGTCCGGGGACACGCTGTCGTCGATGACCAGCTGCGCGTCGCGCCGGCCGGTCTTGTGCCCGACGAAGGTCACCTCGACCACACAGGACGCACCTGGCGCCAGCACGCCGAGGCAGTCCGTGGCGTTGACCGTGTAGTCACCGCTCGCGCCGGGACGTGTGGTGTCCTGCACGGTGACGTCGGTGATGATGATCGTCCCGGCCCCGGTATTGGTCACCGTGACCGTCTTGGTCAGCCCGGGCGCCAGCGGCAGCCGCGAACCGAAGTCGATGGTCGTCGGGTCCGGCGTCAGCAACCCGCTCCCCTTGCCCACACCTGTGAGTGCGGCCAGGAACGCCGGGTCATGGCTCGTGCCGTCCGGGCTGATCCGCGGATACCCGTTCTTCCCGACCGGGTAGGCCAGCGTCGCGCTGCGCGCGCCGACCGCCGTCGGCGCGAACCGCAGCTTGAACGTGCACGGCGGGTCCGTCTCGTGCATCGTCAGCCCGGCGCAGCCGTCCGTGCGCACCGTGAAGTCCGCCGGGTTGAGCCCGGAAATCGCTGCCGGGCCGAGCGAGATCGGCCCGAAGCCGCTCAGGGTGAGCGAGAAGGTCCGGTCCCGGTGCGCGCCCAGCTCACGCGTGCCAAAGTCGAAGGACGGCGTGGCGGTCAGTACGGGGCGCCACGCGTGCACGAACGAGTCGGTACAGGGTCCCTCGCAACTGTCGGTGTTCAGGTCGTCGGGGACGATGTCGGACGAATCGGAGTCGAAGCCGATTTCCGATCCGGTCTCGTCGATGGAGGGATTGGCCGAGAATCCGTTGGCTCCACATTTGACATCGACCGGCAGTGGATCCGGGCAGTCAGTGCTAAGGCTCGACGACACGATCTGGCTCGGCGTCCAGGGCTGATCCCCCCTGAAGAAGGCTTCGTCCTCCACGAGGTCGCGCGCGACGACCTGGCAGTTCACCCCGGTGTCCGTACCGCCGACGAAGCACTGGCCCGTCGGCGGGTCGATGGCATTGCTCTCGATGGCCCGGCTCGTCTGGAAAGCGAGGTAGCGACCGTCGCCGGACAGTGCGGGCTGATCGCCGGCGGACACCGCGCCACGGTTGTTCCGCGATTCGATCCGCGAGGTAATCGTCGTGCCGACCTGAGTTGCGACGTAGACGGAGAACGAACCTTCCGGCTCGCGATAGGCGAACGCCACCCGGCTGCCGTCGTCGGAGATTGCCGGCGGGCTGAAATCGCCGTCGGTGGTGCCGAGGAAGCCGGCGCCGCTGGGATCGACATCGAACCGCACGCTTGCTCCACCGGCGAGCGTCGTACGGATCACCGCGGTGTGGTTCTCCACCGGGCAGCACGGCGTGGCCGCGTCGAACACGACGGCGCTGCCATCGCGGGTGAGCCGGGGATTGCTCTGCAGCGCATCGGCGAAGTCGGCGAACTTCGCCGAGGCGGTGAAGCCGTTCACGCCGTTAATCGGCACGAGGCGCGGCGGAGTCGGCGCCTGCAGCGGCCCGCCGACCTGACTCACGGTGGAGACGACGGCACGCTCGGCGTCGCGGCTCGGGATGTCGTTGATCCAGGTGATCCGGGTGCCGTCCCCGGACAGGCGCGGTGTCGAACTCTGATCGAGCGACGGCCCCGCATCCGCGCCGAACAGACCCGTCTGGACCGCGAAACACACATAGTTCGGCGCGGTCGTCCCAGGGCGGACCAGATCGAGCACCGGGTTGCCGGCCTCGTCGACGGTCCCGGAGGGGTCCCGGTCGCACACCACCAGGACGAAGTCGGCCGGAACGTCGCCGGCGACCGGGTCCATCGGCACGATGTCCGTCGCCAGGGTTATGAACGACACGAATCGGCCGTCGGCTGAGATGCTCGGCGAGAAGCTGCGGCCGTTCGGGCTTGCCCCGGTCGGGTGGTTCTTCACCGAGATCGGTCGCGACGGCTGGCTCGAGTCAGCGCCGACGTTCAGGTGCAGGCTGATCTGCAGGGTGTGCTCCGGATCCGCGAGGTCCCGCACGAAGATGTTCGAGTGGCCATCGTCATTCGGATCGACCGGCGTGTGCCCGGCAAGGTTCGACTGGCTCTCGAACACCTGCCAGCGGCCGTTCCCGGAGATCATCGAGCTCCGGCCGCCGCTCGGCGATTGACTGCCGTCGTCCCTGACCGAGGTCCGGGTGTTGTCGGAGTCCGGCGCCGGCGTGCCGCCGCTCTCCACGCCGTTCA
>JAVHVB010000209.1:0-2503 GCA_032160775.1 Pseudonocardiales bacterium
CGCCGGCGAGGGCGACTACGTGTCGCTCGACCTCGCCACCGTGGTCGACGGCGAGGAACTCGAGGGTGGCTCGGCGACGGGGCTGTCCTACGTCGTCGGTTCCGGCGACCTGGTGGACGGGCTGGACGACGCGGTCACCGGCAAGGCGGCCGGCGAGGCGGCCACCTTCACCACGACGCTGCAGCAGGGCGAGCAGAGCGGCACGGACGCCGAAGTCACGGCGACGGTCCGCGCGGTGAAGGTGAAGGAGCTGCCCGAACTGGACGACGAGTTCGCCCAGCTTGCGAGCGAGTTCGACACCGTGGACGAGTTGCGCGCCGATCTGCGCACCCGTCTCGCGCGAGTGAAGAGCCTCGAGCAGGGGGCCCAGGCGAGGGACCGGGTGCTCGAGCACCTGATCGACACCGTCGAGTTCCCGCTCCCGGAATCGGCGGTCAAGTCCGAGATCGACGTCCGCGAGCACGACATCGTCCATTCGCTGGGCCACGACGACTCGCTGTTCGACGAATTCCTCAACTCGCAGGGCAAGACCCGCGAGGACTTCCAGGAGGAACTCAGGGAGAGTGCCGAGAAGGCCGTCCGCGCCCAGTTCCTTCTGGACGCGGTCGCCGCGGCGCGCGACGTCCAGATCGGCGACGGCGAGCTGACCGAGTACCTGGTCCGCCAGGCCGAGCGCTACCAGATGGCGCCCCAGGAGTTCGCGAACCAGGTCATGCAGGCGGGCAACCTGCCGATGCTGGTCGCGGACATCCGGCGCAACAAGGCGCTCGCCGAGGTGCTGCAGGCGGCGACGGTCACCGACGCGGACGGGAATGCCGTCGATCTGGAGGCGCTGGCCGCCGAATCCGCGCCGGACACCGACGGCGACCTCGACTGAGCGCCGTCACGCCCTGAGCGAACGGGCCGGTGCTGGGGCTTCGACGCCCCGTCCGCTTGGCTAGGGTCGAGAACATGACCCGTTGCGAAAGGTTGGTTAGACCGTGAGCAGGTTCGATCCGCAGCCACTGCGCGCTGTCGAGATGCGGTCCGCAGGCGCGGGCATGACGCTCAACGACTCGGTCTACGACCGGCTGCTGCGCGAGCGCATCATCTTCCTCGGCCAGCCGGTGGACGACACGATCGCCAACCAGATCTGCGCGCAGTTGTTGCTGCTCTCCGCCGAGGACCCGACCCGAGACATCAACCTCTACATCAACTCGCCGGGCGGCTCGGTGACGGCCGGCATGGCGATCTTCGACACGATGGAACTCATCGACTGCGACGTCGCCACCTGGTCGCTCGGCTTGTCCGCGTCGATGGGTCAGTTTTTGCTCTCGGCCGGTACCCGCGGCAAGCGGTACGCGCTCCTGCACAGCCGGATCCTGATGCATCAGGGCTCGGCCGGCCTCGGCGGCACGGCGTCCGACATCAAGATCCAGGCCGAGCAGTGGAACCTCACCAAGCGCGAGATGGCCGAGATCACCGCGGAGCACACCGGTCAGACCGTCGAGCAGATCATCAAGGACGGCGACCGGGACCGCTGGTTCACCGCCCAGGAGGCGCTGGACTACGGCTTCATCGACCACATCGTGCGCCGCGTTTCCGAGGTGCCCAGCGGAAATGTCACCCCGGAGTAGGAGTCTCGCGACATGAACAATCTGTACAGTCCGGCCGGCCGGGTCCAGGCCCCCTCCGCGCGCTACGTCCTGCCGTCCTTCGTCGAGCGGACGAACTACGGGATCAAGGAGTCGAACCCGTACAACAAGCTGTTCGAGGAACGGATCATCTTCCTCGGCGCCCCCATCGACGACGTCGTCGCCAACGACGTCATGGCGCAACTGATCGTGCTCGAGTCCACCGACCCGGACCGGGACATCCAGATCTACATCAACTCCCCGGGCGGCTCGTTCACCGCCCTGACCGCGATCTACGACACCATGGTGTACGTCCGGCCGGAGATCCAGACGATCTGCATGGGCCAGGCGGCGTCGGCCGCGGCGGTCATCCTCGCGGCCGGCACGAAGGGCAAGCGGTTCGCGCTGACGAACTCGCGGATCCTCATCCACCAGCCGTCCGGCGGCACCGAGGGCGCGATGCAGATCTCGGACCTCGAGATCCAGGCCAACGAAATCCTCCGGATGCGGCTGCTGGAGGAGGAGATCCTCGCCCTGCACACCGGCCAGCCGATCGAGAAGGTCCGCCAGGACATCGAGCGGGACATGATCCTCACCGCCGACCAGGCGAAGGAGTACGGCATCGTCGACGAGGTCATCACTTCGCGCAAGCTCGTCCCGGAATCGTGATGCGACCCGCCGAGGCGCCGTGCGGTGCTTTAGAGCGGACTTCGGCGGGGTTTGCGGGTACCGTGCGAGTTCTTGGCGACTTCGCCGAGACTGCCCGGCTGTCCGATATCGACGTGTAGAGATCTAGCACCAGAGGGGATGGGGTCGCCCGTGGCACCACGTGTCGGCGAGACCGGCGACCTGCTCAAGTGCTCGTTCTGCGGCAAGAGCCAGAAGCAGGT
>JAVHVB010000210.1:0-2925 GCA_032160775.1 Pseudonocardiales bacterium
GGAGGTCAGCGGCAGCGGGTTGCCATCGCCCGCTCGCTCACCGTCGATCCGCGCGTCCTCGTCGCGGACGAGGCGCTGTCGATGCTCGATGTCTCCATCCGGGTGAGTGTCCTGCGGATGTTGCGAAGCCTGTGCCAGGAGCGTCGGCTCGCGTTGCTGTTCATCACCCACGACCTTGCCGTGGCCCGGCAGTTCGGCGACGGTCATTCGATCGCGGTCATGCAATCGGGACGAATCGTCGAACACCGAGCGACCCGCGACCTCATCGCCGACCCGCAGCATCCCTACACCCAGGCGTTGCTCAAGGCGGCCCGCCACGACGAGCTGAGATCACTGCGCGCAGCGAGCGCGGATGCGGCATCGGAACGAGACCGCTCGGCTGGGCCGTCGGGGAGTGCCCAGCCGCGGACGGAGAGGCAGGCGGTCCCCTGACCCACTACCCGCAACGACGCCGCGGCTCGTAGCGCAATCACTCCCACATTCCACATACCCATCACGAGCCGTCCGCTCCGCCGGACGGCCTGATGAGCCCTGCCCGTATAAGGAGAAGGAAATGAGCAGACTCAAGGCCGGAACTGTTGCGGCCGCCGGTGGGGCACTGCTCCTGTTGCTCTCGGCGTGCACCCAGTGCAACAACGACAAGTCGCCCAGCGGCACGAACTCCAATCCAGGCCCGGGGGCCAGCACGTACAAGCTCGTCTCCGCGGAATTGCCCGACGCTAAGGCTCCGGCGGACGTGCCTCTAGGCACCAAGTACGCCATCACCGTGAACCTGCAGCCCAACGTGAAGTGGTCCGACGGCACCCCGCTCACCGCCCAGGACTTCCTCGGCCAGTTCAACATCCTGTGGGCCCAGCAGAGCAGCTTGTGGAGCACGCTGGTCGACGTTAAGGCGGTCTCCGACACGACTCTCGAGTTCGATGCCAGCGACTTGTCGGAGAACACCCTGCGGCAGATGCTCCGGTCCAATCAGACAGGCGCCAGCTCCGTGTACGGCAGCATCTATCAGCGGCTCGCCGACCTGCGCGCCCGCGGTGCCAAGCCGGACGGTCCCGAGGTGGCCGCAGTGCTCCACGACCTCGACGCGCTCAAGCCGCCCAAACCCGTCACGTACGGCCCGTTCAACATCGACCCGGATTCGGTCACGACCCAGCAGTTCAAGATGGTGAAGAACCCCGACGGCTACAACGCCGGCAAGATCGGCTTCCGGGAATTCGACGTCGCGTGGGGGTCGACGCAGGAGTCCGTCCCGCTGCTCCTGCAGGACCAGCTCGACTACACCACCGACGCGCTCACCCCGACGGACGTGCGAGCGGTCTCGGCGAACTCGAACATCGAGCTCATCCGGACACCGCTGTCGACCGGGTCCGGGCTGTGGTTCAACGAGACCATCAGGCCGTTCGACGACAGCCGGTTCCGCCAGGCCGTCGCCTATGTCATCGATCGGGACCGGGACGCCAAGATCGCGCTCGGCGACGCCGCCAAGCCGGTGCACTACATGGCCGGGTTCAGCGATACCTACGCGCCGGACTGGTTGTCGCCCGACGTCCGGAGCAAGCTCGACACCTACGCCCCGGACGCCGGCAAGGCGGCGTCCTTGCTCGAGGAGGCCGGCCTGACGAAGGACGGCGACACGTGGAACTACAACGGGAAGCCGTTGTCGTTCGAGATCACCGCCCCGACCGACTTCCCGGACCTGCTCGCCTCGGCCAAGGATGTGAGCGAGCAGCTCAACGACTTCGGGTTCGACACCGATGTCCGCGGTATCCCGGCAGCGAGCCGGCCCGACACCATCGCCCAAGGCCGCTATCAGGCGCTGCTCGACTTCAGCCTGGTCTCGGCGCCGGAGCACCCGGCGACGAGCCTGGACTGGAACATGGCGGCCGGTTTCTTCGGCACCAACAACCCGGAGTCCTCGGGCGCCAAGGGCCTCGACTGGCCGTGGCACCAGACCGCCCCCGACGGATCGCAGGTCTACATCCCGGACCTTCTCGCGCAGGCAACGGCCGGCCTGGACAAGGCGCCACAGCAGGCGGCGGTGGAAACGCTGGCGCAGATCTTCAACGACCAACTGCCGGTCATCCCGATCTTCGAGCGATACACGACCGACCCGATCGCCCACGGACCGCGGGTGACCGGTTGGCTGCCCGCGAGCGACCCGATCTACCAGAACAACCAGGGGAACGACCCCTACGTCGCGATGCAGTTCCTGGCGGGCGTGCTCAAGCCGGCCGACGGCAGCGACGGAACGTTCAAGACCGACGCTCCGTACGCGCAGCCGCCGGACTTCTCGTGGAACTACTACGCGGCGAACGGCATGTGGAACACACTGACGACACCCGCCTATCACGTCACGTTGCCACCGCTGTTCTTCCACGCCCGGGCGATCGACTCCTATGTCGCCTGCGTCGGGAAGAGCTACTCGATCGCGAAGGTGGGCTGACCGAGGAGGGACGAGGAGTCGCGATGGCACGCCTCGCCGCCGGTGTCGATCTGGGCAAGACCTCGTGCCGGCTGGAGCTCGTGCGCGGGGGCGACACCATCGGAACCGCGGTGGTCCCCGGCACGCCGGGTCTGGCCGAGCCCGGCGGGGTCGACGCGGCGCGGGCGGCCATCACGGCCGGCCTGGATGCAGTTCGCCGTGCGGCCGGGCTCGCGCCGGACGCGGTCCTCGACGTCGTGGCCGTGGGCGCTGCGGGTTTCGCAGCCGCCCACGGTTTCGGCGGCTCGTTGGCTGCCGGCCTCGCGGCACGCGAGGTGGTGCTCACGTCCGACGCGATCACCTCGCATGTGGGGGCCTTCGCCGGCGGGCCCGGCGCGGTGGTCGCGGTGGGGACCGGTGCCGTCGCGATCGGACTCGGCGCCAACGGCCTGGTCCAAGTCGACTGACTGGGGTTCTGGCTCGGCGACGCCGGCGGCGGTGCG
>JAVHVB010000211.1:0-5402 GCA_032160775.1 Pseudonocardiales bacterium
GTCCGCAAGACCCACGACGGCATCGGTCCGTTGCTGAACCAGGCGCAGCAGACGATGGAATCGGTCAACGCGCAACTCGTCCAGGTGGAGAGCATCGCCGCCAACGTCAACTCGATGACGACGAACGTGGCCGCCATGACCGCCATCGTCGGCAGCACCGTCGGCAGTCCGATGATCAAGGCCGCGGCGTTCACCTACGGGGTGCGCAAGACCGTCGCCGACCGGCGCGATGCCGACGCGGTGAAGGCGGCGCGCAAGAAGCGGCGCACCGGCGGCCGGGGTCGCTGATGCGCAGGTTGTTCTGGCTGGCGATGGGCGTCACGATCGGCGCCCTGCTCGTCCGCAAGTTGTCCCGCGCCGCGGAGAAGCTGACCCCGAGCGGCATGGCGAGCGGAATCTCCGGAGCGCTGGCCGAACTCGCCGGCGCGATCCGCGACTTCGGTGCCGACGTGCGCGAGGCGATGCGCGAACGCGAGGCGGAGTTGCGCGAGGCCACCGGTCTCGACGGCAACACCGGGCCCGCGCCGGCCGAATAAGGCGTCACCGCCCGTCTGGCACAGTTGTCGCGTGCGATCAGCTGAGATCCGGGCGCGCTTCCTCGGCCATTTCGAGCGCAACGGGCATCACGTGGTGCCCAGTGTGCCGCTGCCCTTCGACGACCCGAACCTGCTGTTCGTCAACGCCGGCATGGTGCAGTTCAAGCCGTACTTCCTCGGCCAGCAGCAGCCGCCGTGGCGGCGCGCGACGAGCATTCAGAAGTGCGTGCGCACGCAGGACATCGAAGAGGTCGGCAAGACCACCCGGCACGGCACGTTCTTCCAGATGAACGGCAACTTCAGCTTCGGCGACTACTTCAAGCAGGGCGCGATCAAGCTCGCGTGGGAGCTGTCGACGAACTCGGTGGACGACGGCGGTTACGGCCTCGACGGCGAGCGCATCTGGGCCACTGTGTACCTCGACGACGACGAGGCCATCGACATCTGGCACACCGTCATCGGGTTGCCGATGGAGCGCATCGTGCGGCGCGGCAAGGAGGACAACTACTGGCACATGGGTGTGCCCGGCCCGGGCGGGCCGTGCAGCGAGCTCTACTACGACCGCGGCGCCGACTACGGCAAGGAGGGTGGTCCGGAGGTCGACGAGGACCGCTACATGGAGTTCTGGAACCTCGTCTTCATGGAGTACGAGCTCTCGGCCGTCCGCAGCAAGGCCGACTTCGACATCGCCGGCGAGCTGCCCGCGAAGAACATCGACACCGGCATGGGCATGGAGCGGATGGCCACGCTCATGCAGGGCGTCGACAACCTGTACGAGATCGACGAGACCAGGCCGATCCTCGACCGGGCGGCACAACTCGCCGGCAAGGCCTACGGCGCGCACTCCGGGCACGCCGCCTACGAATCGCACCCGGACGACGTCCGGCTGCGCGTGGTCGCCGATCACGTGCGCACCGCGCTCATGCTCATCGGTGACGGCGTGACGCCGGCGAACGAGGGGCGCGGCTACGTGCTGCGGCGCATCCTGCGTCGCGCCATCCGGTCGATGCGGCTGCTCGGCTACAACGACCCGGCGCTGCCGGAGCTGATGCCGGTCGCGCGCGACTGCATGGCGCCGTCCTACCCCGAGCTGGCCACGGACTTCGAGCGGATCGCGACCTACGCGTACGCGGAGGAGGACGCGTTCCGGCACACTCTCAGGGCTGGCACCGCGATCCTCGACACGGCGGTCGCGGAGACCAGGAGTGGCGGCGCCAGCCAGCTGTCCGGTGACCGCGCGTTCCAGTTGCACGACACGTATGGCTTCCCGATCGAACTCACCCTCGAGATGGCGGCCGAGCACGGTCTGACGGTCGACGAGCCGGGATTCCGCCGGCTGATGGCCGAGCAGCGCGCGCGGGCGAAGGCGGACGCGCGGGCCAAGAAGACCGCGCACGGCGACCTCTCGCTGTACCGGTCGGCGCTGGACGCCGGAGCGCCGACGAACTTCACCGGCTACCTCGAGATCGCCCGCGAGGCTGTCATCTCCTCGATCATCGGCGACGACGGGCTGCTGCCCGCCGCGGTCGAGGGCGACGACGTCGAGGTCGTGCTCGACACCACCCCGTTCTACGCCGAGGGCGGCGGCCAGGAGCCCGACTGGGGCCGGCTGAGCCTGAACTCCGGCGGGCGGGAGGCGGAGCTCGCCGTCGTCGACGTGCAGCAGCCGCTGCCCGGGTTGATCACCCACCGCGCGACCGTGCTGTCCGGCGAGATCCGGCCGGGCGACGTCGTGCTCGCCAGGGTCGACCCAAACCGGCGCGCCGCGGTGTCCCGAAGCCACTCCGCGACGCACCTGCTGCACGCGGGCCTGCGCCGCACGCTCGGCGACAGCGCCGCGCAGGCCGGCTCGCTCAACTCACCGGGCCGGCTTCGCTTCGACTTCAGCACGCCAGCGGCGGTGCCGGCCAGCGTGCTGGCCGAGGTCGAGGAGGAGATCAACGACGTCCTGCTCCGCGACCTCGAGATCCGCTGGTTCGTGACCGACCAGGCCGAGGCGAAGCGGATCGGCGCGATCGCCATGTTCGGCGAGAAGTATGGCGACGCCGTCCGGGTCGTCGAGATCGGTGACTACTCACGCGAGCTGTGCGGCGGAACGCATGTTCCGCGCAGCTCGGTGATCGGGATGATCAAGCTGCTCGGCGAGCGGTCCATCGGCTCGGGGGTGCGCCGGGTCGAGGGGCTCGTCGGGCTGGACGCGTTCCGCTACCTCGCGCGCGAGCACGTGCTGGTGTCGCAGCTCGCCGAGGAGTTCAAAGCTCAACCGGAGGAGTTGCCGGAGCGGATCAACGCGGTGCTCGAGCGGCTGAAGGGCGCCGAGCGGGAGCTGGACAAGCTGCGCGCCGCCGCGGTGCTGTCGAGCGCCGCGACGATCGCCGCGGCAGCGGAGCAGGTCGGCCCGGTGCAGTTCGTCGCGGCCGAGGCACCGGCCGGGGTGGGCGGCAACGACCTGCGCTCGCTCGCGCTGGACGTGCGCAACCGGCTGCGGCACGGTGACCCGGCTGTGGTGCTGCTCGCCTCGCCGAACGAGTCGGGCGGCGCCGCGTTCGTCGCCGCGGTGAACGAGGCCGGCCAGGGCGCCGGCATCAAGGCGGGACAGCTGGTGCAGACGTTCGCCCCGGTCATCGGCGCGCGCGGCGGTGGCAAGGACGACCTCGCGCAGGGCGCCGGCGGCGACGCCGGCAAGCTGGCCGACGCCTTCGCCGCGGTGCGCGCCAGCCTGCCCGCCTGATCTCCGGCGATTCGCATTACCCAGCAGAGGGCGGGACAGTTGAGCGGCGACACGCCCGGGACGAGCGGCACCTGGATTGCCGTGGATGTCGGATCCGTCCGGGTCGGCATCGCGCGCAGCGACCCGCGTGGCGTGCTCGCCGTTCCGGTGGTCACGCTCGCCCGTGATCCGGCCGGCGACCGCGACGTCGCCGAGCTGGCGGGCTTGGTCGCCGAGTACGAGGCGGTCGGCGTCGTCGTGGGGCTGCCGCGCACCCTCGCCGGCCGCGAGGGGACGGCCGCCCAGCTGGCCCGGGAGTACGGGACGCGGGTGGCCGAGCGGATCGCGCCGGTGCCGGTCGAGTACCTGGACGAGCGCCTGACCACCGTTTCGGCGCAGCGTAAGCTCGCCGAGGGCGGCATCCGGGGTAGAGCCGGCCGAGCTGTTGTCGACCAGGTCGCGGCCGTCGAGCTGCTGCAGCACTGGTTGGATCGCCGCAGGCCCTGAAGCGCGGCGGCGCGGCGCGAGCGGCACCCGACCGACGAGAGAACGGAGCGAACGGCGTGAGGCAACGCGATCGTGAGTCGACGACCGACTCCGACCCGCACGGCCTGCTGTTCGGATCCGGCGACGACGCCGGGCTGTTCGAGGACGCTCCCACCGGGCCGCTGCCGCGCGTCGAGCGGGTCTCACGCAGCGATCTGCGCTCCGAGCGGGGGCAGCGCTCCGCACGCAAGCGCAACGGCCGGCTGTTCGCGATTCTCGGCGGGCTGATCGTCGTCGTGCTGGCCGTGGCGACGTGGCTCGTGGTGCTGCCGATCTACCACTACTTCAACCCGAGCGACTACAGCGGCGAAGGAACGGGCACCGTGATCGTCGAGATCCAGGCCAACGACACCGCCGACGACATCGGGACCGAGTTGCACGACAAGGGCGTGGTGGCCAGCGTCAAGGCATTCACCGACGTGGCCAAGAATGACGAGCGGTCGCAGAACATCCAGCCCGGCGCATACAAGCTTCGCTCACACATGTCTGCCAAGAGCGCCCTCGCGTTGCTGCTCGACCCCACCTCGCGAGTCAACGCGGACGTCGCCGTGACCGAAGGCGCCACGCTGCAGAACGTGCTCGACCGACTGACTGCCCCGCCCTGCGCCGACAACGCCCCCGCCGGCACGGTGTGCGGCCCGGGAATGGACAAGGCCGCCGTCACCGCCGCACTCGACAACGTCAAGGCGCTGGGCCTGCCGACGGACTATCTGGTCGACGGTAAGACGCCTACGTCACTCGAGGGTTTTCTGTATCCGGCGACGTACTTCTTCCCGGAGAACACGAAGCCCGCTGACGCGCTGCAGCAGATGGTCACCGAGTTCACCGACGCGGTGCGCCGGACCGACTTCACCGCCGCCTCGCAGGCGAACGGCCTCACCCCGTACCAGCAGTTGATCGTCGCGTCGATCGCGCAAGCCGAGGCCAAATACCCCGAGGACTTCGGCAAGGTTGCCAGAGTGATCCTCAACAGGCTGGCCGACAACCGGCCGCTGCAGATCGACGCGACGAGTTCGTACGAGTGCAAGCGCACCGGGGTCGCGTCCAGCAAGTGCATCTACAAGGATGTGCCTGGGCCGTACAACACCTACGCCAACGACGGGTTGCCTCCGACACCCATCGGCAATCCGGGTGCCGAAGCGCTGGCCGGGGCGGCCGCACCGGACAAGGGCAACTGGCTCTTCTACGTCAACAAGGACGCCGCCGGGCACCTGTTCTTCACCAACAGTGAAGCCGCCTTCACCCGGGCCGCCGAGAAGTGCCGCGCGCACAACTGGGGCTGTGGCTGACCCAATGCGCACGGCCGGTCGCGCTGGCGTACTCGGCCGGCCGGTCGCGCACTCGCTGTCGCCCGTCCTGCACCGCGCCGCCTACGCCGCGCTCGGGCTGGCCTGGACGTACGACGCGATCGACTGCGGGGTCGACGACCTTCGGGAGGTGCTCGCCGAGCGCGCCGGCTGGGCCGGGTTCTCCGCGACGATGCCGCTCAAGAATGCGCTGCTGGATGTCGCCGCCGAGGTGCAACCGCGCGCGGCGGCGATCGGCGCGGCGAACACCCTGCTGCCCGGGCCGCACGGCTGGATCGCCGACAACACCGACGCGACCGGCAT
>JAVHVB010000212.1:0-4431 GCA_032160775.1 Pseudonocardiales bacterium
AGCCGGGTGACGATCAGCCCCATCGGAACCAGCATCCGGGCGAGATAGGTCGCGGTGGCCTCGCCCTCGAGGTTCGGATCGGTGGCGAGGATCAGCTCGGTGACCGTGCCGTCCTGCAGCCGGGCGAGCAGCTCGCGGATGCGCAGGTCGTCGGGCCCGATGCCGTCGATCGGGCTGATCGCCCCGCCGAGCACGTGGTAGCGGCCGCGGAACTCCCTGGTCCGCTCGATCGCGACGACGTCCTTCGGCTCCTCGACCACGCAGATGACGGTCAGGTCCCGGCGGACGTCGCCACAGATCCGGCAGACGTCGGCCTGCGCGACATTGCCGCAGACGGTGCAGAACTTGACCTCGTTCTTGACCCGGATCAGGGTTGCGGCGAGCCGCTCGACGTCCGGAGCCTCGGCGGCGAGCAGGTGAAACGCGATGCGCTGGGCGCTCTTCGGCCCGATGCCGGGCAGTTGGCCGAGCTCGTCGATGAGGTCCTGGACGGCGCCTTCGTACATGCGGTTACAGGCCCGGCAGGCCGAGACCGCCCAGGCCGCCGGCCATCGGCCCCATCTTCTCGTTGGCGAGCTCGCCGACCGCGCGGTGCGCGTCCCGGACCGCGGCGACGATGAGGTCCTGCAGCGTCTCGATGTCGTCCGGGTCGACGGCTTTGGGGTCGATCGTGAGTGCGGTCAGTTCGCCGCCGCCGGTGAGCGTGGCAGTGACGAGGCCGCCGCCGGCTGAGCCGGTAACTTCCGCGGCGGCCAACTCGGCCTGCGCGGCCTCGAGCTGTTGCTGCATCTTCTGCGCCTGCTTCATCAGCTGCTGCATGTTCGGCTGTCCACCGAACTGCGGACCTTTTTGCGCCACGTGCGTTCCTCGCCTGTCGCCGGATCGGTATCGCCTGAACTCTAATCGGCGCGCCGTGGAAGGGTGTACCGATGCGTTCCGCTGTCGCGAA
This sequence comes from Pseudonocardiales bacterium, assembly GCA_032160775.1. GTDB lineage: Bacteria > Actinomycetota > Actinomycetes > Mycobacteriales > Jatrophihabitantaceae > Jatrophihabitans. The sequence continues at coordinate 950 of JAVHVB010000212.1, forward strand.
AGCCCTGCTGCCGGTCGCGCTGCTCGTGGCTGGATGCTCGTCCGGCGGAGCGCACAGCGCCGGATCGTCGGCCATCCGGGTGACGCCGCCCCACATCATCGCCTCGTCGCCGCCCCCCATCATCGCCTCGTCGCCGCCCCACACCATCGCCTCGTCGCCGCCCCCCATCATCGCCTCGTCGCCGGCACCCGCGAGCCCGCCTCGACCTTCGCCGACCCATACGAGGACGCGCACCGCGACGAGCAGCCCTTCGCCCCGCCCGCCGCAGCGATCGACGCCGCCGACACCTCCGGACGTCCCGGTGACTGTCGTGCTCAATCCGGGCCACGACGGCGGCGACGCCGCGCACCCGGACGAGGTCAACCGGCTCGTGCCGGCCGGCTACGGCAACGTCAAGGCGTGCGACACGACGGGCACCGAGACGAACGCCGGCTACCCGGAGCACGCCTTCAACTGGGACGTCGCGCTGCGGGTGCGCACGATTCTCCAGCACCACGGTGTTCGCGTCGTCATGACGCGGCACAGCGATACCGGCGTCGGCCCGTGCGTGAACGAGCGGGCCGCGATCGGCAACCGGCCAGGCGTCGACGCGGTGGTGTCGATCCACGCCGACGGTGCGCCGGCCGACGGCCACGGCTTCCACGTCAACCAGGACAGCCGTCGCCCGGAGGGCGCCACGGCCGAGGTCGCGCACCAGTCGATCCAGCTCGGCCGGGCGCTGCACGCCGCCTTGGCCCGCTCGTCCGGGCTCGTGCCGTCGACCTACATCGGGACGAACGGCTACTACTACCGGGACGACCTCGCCGGGCTCAACCTCGCGCGCCGGCCGGCGACGTTCCTGGAACTGGGCAACATGAAGAACCCCGGTGACGCGGCGCTGCAGTCGTCGCCGGCCGGCCGGCAACAGATCGCCGCCGCGATCGCCGCCGGGATCCTCGCCTTCGTCGGCCACTAACAACAAGTGGTGAGTTGTTCCCGCGGACGGGAGCAACTCACCGGTTACGGCTCGAGGGGGCGCGCGTCGAGCTGATCCTGGAGCAGCTTCATCGCCTCGGACTCGGCGTCGACGGGGGGTGTCGAGGCCGGCACCGGGCCGGGCTCGTACTCCGGCTCGTCGCGCGGGTCGGGCTCGGGCTCCGCCGTGCGCCGCGCGGTGGGCGGCGCGTCGACGCTGCCGTTCGCACCGCCGTTGGGAGCGCCGCCTTCGACGGCGATCTGCCAAGTCCCGCCGACGACCTCGGTGAGGGCGGACCGCAGCACCGACGTGTTGCTCTCGTCGGCGATCATCTTGGCGAGCGCGCCCGGCGCGCTGAGGGTGACCTGTTCACCGGCAACGCCGCTCACCTGTGCGTTGTCGAGCAGTGCCCGCGTTCGGCGGCTGGCCTGCTTGACGACCTCGAGCACCTCTGGCCAGATGCGGCGCAGCGCTGCCGCATCGAGCGCGCCCGGGCCGGCCGGGGCAGCCGCTTCCGGCTCCCCCGCCGCGCTCGCAGCGGGCTCGGACGCGGGCTCGGAAGCGGGCTCGGAAGCGGCCGCGGCGGGCTCGCCGCCGGCCGCCAGGGGGGCGGGCTTCGCCGGTGGGGGGGTCTGGGCAGCGGGCTTCGCGGCCGGCGCGGTCGACGCAGCAGGGGCAGCGGCGCGCGGCTTTGCGGGCGCGGTCGACTTCGCGGCCGGCGTCTGCTGCGCGCGCTGCGGCTCATCGGCCGTTTCGGCGCCCGCGGTGAGCCGCCGCTCGAGGCGTTCGAGCCGTTGCAGCACCGCAGCCGCGTCGTCTGTCGCGTCCGGCAGCATCATCCGGGCACACAGCAGTTCGAGCACGAGCCGCGGCGCCGTCGTGCCGCGCATCTCGATCAGGGCGGTGTGCACGATCTCGGCGTACCGCGTGAGGGTGCCGCCGCCGAGCCGGAGGGCCTGCTCGCCCATGTGGGCGAGCTGGTCCTGCGGGACGTCGATGAGCCCGCGCTCGCCGGCGTCGGGGACGGCGTCGAGCAGGATCAGGTCGCGGAACCGGTCGAGCAGATCGACGGAGAACCGCCGCGGATCGTGCCCGGCCTCGACCACCCGGTCGACCGTGCCGTAGACCGACGCCGCGTCGCCGGCCGCGAGCGCGTCGATCATGTCGTCGAGCAACGCGCCGTCGGTCACTCCGAGCAAGGCGACCGCGGAGCTGTAGGTCACGCCGCCCGGCCCGGAGCCGGCGAGCAGTTGGTCGAGGATCGACAGCGAGTCACGCGCCGAACCGCCGCCGGCGCGCACGACGAGCGGCAGCACGGCGGGCTCGACCGTGGCGCCCTCGGCTGCGCACACCGTCTCCAGATGTGCGCGCATCACGCTCGGCGGGATCAGCCGGAACGGGTAGTGATGGGTACGCGAGCGGATCGTCGGCAACACCTTGTCCGGCTCGGTGGTGGCGAAGACGAATACGAGGAAGTCCGGCGGTTCCTCGACGAGCTTGAGCAGCGCGTTGAAGGCTGCCGTGGTGACCATGTGCGCCTCGTCGACGATGTAGACCTTGAAGCGGTCGCGCGCCGGCGCGAAGAAGGCTCGCTCGCGCAGATCGCGGGCGTCGTCCACACCGTTGTGACTGGCCGCGTCGATCTCGATGACGTCGATCGAGCCCGAGCCGTTCGGCGCGAGCTCGCGGCACGAGTCGCACACCCCGCACGGGTCGGGGGTAGGGCCCTGCGCGCAGTTCAGGCTGCGGGCGAGGATGCGGGCGCTGGACGTCTTGCCGCAGCCGCGCGGCCCGCTGAACAGGTACGCGTGGTTGATGCGGCCGGAGGCGAGTGCGTGCCGCAGGGGCGTGGTGACGTGGTCCTGGCCGATCACCTCGGCGAAGGTGGCCGACCGGTACTTGCGGTAGAGGGCGAGGCTGGCCGTACTGGTGGCCCCGTTCGCCGCTGTCACGCGTCGACCCTAACGAGCGCTTCCGACAGCCGCCACGGGCGGTGCACGAAGCCGCCACCTTCCATGATCAATACCAGCCGAACGCACCCTGGTTCCCTCGGGCAGCAGCGGGGAATGGTCAGGTCAGCGGCTCGGCGCGGTACCGCGCACGCCACAAGGTCAAAGTGGGAATAGGGGACCCCCCGCGCACCCGTCAGAGCCTGCTTATCCTTGCTGCCTTCCGGCCCTGGGGAGGTTCGCAGGGTGAGCGCCGCACGGGGGGTCGACCGCCCAGTGTACGTACCGAGCCACCACGTATCCTCGTCGGCGGAGGATTCGCCTAGTGGCCTATGGCGCTCGCCTGGAACGCGGGTTGGGAGAAATCCCTCAGGGGTTCAAATCCCCTATCCTCCGCCAGTGTTCGTCCCGAGGATCGCGATTGTGTAGCGCTCTGATTCGGCGCTATCCGGTCACAGGTGCACGGCCGTGACGTCGCCCCATCGATCGGCGAGGTAGTCGCAGACCAAGCGCCGATGGCAGCGCTCGGCCGTGTGCTCGCTGCACAGCAGAACGGGAACGCCGTCGAAGAACGCCTT
>JAVHVB010000213.1:0-4544 GCA_032160775.1 Pseudonocardiales bacterium
CCCGACCTGTTTTCCGCCCCCACCGCGGGTGGGCTACCAGGAGACGAGTGGGCTGCCAGAGGCGCCCACTCGCGCTGTAACGGACCACTCGCGGGGAGGCACTAGCCTGATTCCGAGCCGTCGGCCACCCCGTCGGCAGCTCGGGCCTCTAGCTCAATTGGCAGAGCTGCGGACTTTTAATCCGTAGGTTCCGGGTTCGAGCCCCGGGGGGCCCACCCGAAGCCCACCGAAGACCATCCGAAGCCGTGTATTGCTTCGGTTGAGGGCTCTCATTCGGCCTTCGGCTGATGGTTCGAAATGGCGCAGCAGCCGTAGATCCCCGCACCGCAAGGCAGAACGAGCCGACCGAGCGGCTGCACCTTGAGGCGACCCTCGCAGTTCACCGGCGACTAGCGCCCGCGGACTCGATATTTTCGCCCGCATGACGAATCCGTACACCGGGCGCGTGCCGCAGGAAACGGCGTGGCAGCACGGCTACGACTACGGCCACGAGCACGCCCACTTCAGCACGCCGGAGGCACCGAGCTTCGATGGCTGGAACGATTACGGCCCGGAGGTCGTCGCCACGTTGCCGGGAATCTGGCACGAGGGCGCACAGGCCGGGCGTACCGCCGCCCTCGGGCACGCGCCGACCGGCGCCGACGCGAGTGACGACGGCGAGAGCCTGCCCGGCGGCGTGCTCACCCCCACCGCCGGTACGGAACCCGCAGTCATCAAGATGAAGACCGTCAAGTTCTGGCTCAACTGCTTCATTCACGACGCGCACGTCCCCGCGCCGTACCCCGCGCACGCGCTGAACTACCACCATTTCTCCGGCGACGACCGGGGCTACAGCACAGACATCCACGCTCCGTCCCGCCTGCACGCGGAGATCGAGATCGTTGATCTGCAAACCGGGCACCCGCACGAGTCTTTCCACTGGATCATGTGCGGCCCGTCGCACGCCCTGGACGAGCATTTCGCCGTCGTCGCGACCGACACCGCCACCCCGCACGGCGGATTCACCAACCTGCACTACGACGCCGCAACAGGCATCGTGAGCGTGCACTTCACCGGCACCGCTGCCATGCCGCTGCTTCCGTCACCTGACGTCGACGTCAACGGCACGTTCTCGGCGAATGTGACCACCGGCGAGGTCAGCTTCAACGGAATGATCGACGTCTACCCCTGGGTGGAGGCCTACGCCGCGGTGAACAACGGTTCTCCGGTCAACCTGTTCCAGATGGACCCGACCGGCACACCGGAGGGTCTGATCGGCGGCGCCAACCGACCGGCCCACGGTTCGGCGCACGCCCCGCTCTGACTTCCCGACCAATGCCGATCAGGACGTGGTTGCTGCTCTTGATGACGGACATCGGGTGTGTGTGGCACCAGACCGGTCAGGCGAGCTGGTCGAGCCGGTTGGGCCGCGGTCGACGCCGCGCACCGGTCACCATCCAGGTCTGCAGCGGGCCCTTGCCGCGGACCTCGATCAGGCCCCGCGGCTCGCAGTCGAACCGGTCCCGGATGAGTTCGTGGGTGGCTGCGGTGACCTGCAGGCCGCCCGGCACGCCGTGGGACTCCATCCGGCTCGCCGTATTCACCACGTCCCCCCACAAGTCGTAGCTGAACTTGCGCCGGCCGATGACCCCGGCGACGACCGAGCCGGAGTTGACGCCGATGCGCAGTTCGAGCCGCCGGCCGTGAAAGGTCTTGGCCTGTGCCGCCGCTTGCATCTGCAGTCCGAGGGCGACGATCGCCTGCGCGTGATCAGGATGCGACCGCGGGACACCCGCCGCGACCATGTACGCGTCGCCGATCGTCTTGATCTTCTCCAGCCCGGCACATTCGACCAGCCCGTCGAAGTGACCGAACAGTTCGTCCAGCAACTCGACCAGCTCGGTCGGCGTCAGCTGCTCGGACATCGGCGTGAACCCGACGACGTCGGCGAACAACACGCTCACATCGTCGAACGCATCGGCGATGACGTGCGGCGAGCGCGCCAGCTCGTCGGCGATCTCCTCGGGAAGGATGTTCAGCAGCAACGCCCGCGCGCGGCGCTGCTCCGCGCCCAGCAGCTGATAGGCGACATCGCGTTGACTCACGAACAGCGCGAGGATGAGCACCGCGAAAACCGAGAGACCAACCAGGTTCATGAACAGGATCGTGCGCTCGACGCCGCTCGACAGTGAGCTGCGATCGGACGGGACGACGAGCGTGCAGACGACCAGGTTGCCGATCCACATGGCGAACAGCGGGATGATCTTGCGCACCGACACGAACACCAGGCCGGTGGCGACCGGAAAGGCGAGGCCCCACAGCAGAATCGCACCGGAATGCACGATGTCGCCGAGCGAGAGGATCACCGTGAGGTGCGCGAGCAGCGAGGGCACTGCCGCCAGCCAGAAGGACAGCTCCAGCCGATGGTGCACCGCGAACAGCGCGAACAGCGCGACGATGTAGGCGCTGATGACGCAGTAGGTCCACCCGGCGAGCGGCTCTCCGGACGCGAGGTAGACCGCGCCGATACCGAACAACAGGGCCGGCACGGTAGTGGCGCCGCCGACCAAGAAACGTTTGCGCGACCTGGTGAGTCCGTCGTCGTCGGCCTCAGCGCCGATGGCGAGCCACCGCTGCCAGAGCTCGCGCATTGCGCGAGTCTGACACGTATCCTGGCCACGTCGCGCTGTACCGGCGCGGCCGTGAACAGCGGGGGAACTGATGCGTCAGTCTCTGGTGCGCGCCCTCGGCGCGGTAGCGACGGCCGCTGCGCTCACCGGCGGGCTGCTCGTGTCCGCGACGCCGGCCGGCGCTGTCGAGCCGGGCATCCGCAAGCCGACCTTGACGGTCGTGTGCGCGCAACCGCACCACGGCAAGTACTTCGCCGCCGTGCGGTTCTCGCAGAACGGCAAATGGGCCGCCGACGGCAACGTGCGGGTGACCATCGCACGCGCCACGCACGCGACGCACCGCGCGGTGCTACACACACAGACCGGGCCGCGCGGATGGTTCCGCCTCGATCGCACACTCACCGGCGACGACGGTCCGATCTGGGCCGCCGGTACGCGCTACACCTGGACCACCTCGATCTCCGGCGACACGTGGGCCACCGCGCGGCGCGGTAGCGTCAGGTTGACCGGTAGCTGCTGAGCGCCGTCCACGTGGGACACGTCGGACCCAGCGCCGACGGGAGCGAGTGATGGCGCACGACGCACGCGTTGCCCTGTTCGCCCTGGGCGGCACCATCTCGATGACGGGCGCCTCGCACGGCGGGGTGGTCCCGCGGCTCACCGGCGACGACCTCCTCGCCGGGCTCGGCGCGCTTCCGGTCCAGGTCGACGTCCACGACGCAGTGCCGGTGCCGAGCGCCGCGCTCTCCTTCGCAGACGTCCTCGACACCGTGGCCGCGGCGCAGCGGGCCGTCGCCCGCGGCGCGATCGGTGTCGTGCTCAGCCAGGGAACCGACACGCTCGAGGAGACGGCCTTCCTCATCGACTCGGTGTGGGAAGACGAGGCGCCGTTCGTGGTCACCGGCGCCATGCGCAACCCGACCCTGCCCGGCGCGGACGGGCCGGCGAACCTGCACGCCGCGATCGAGGTCGCCGCGGCCGCCGCGGCCCGCGGCCGCGGCGTACTCGTCGCCTTCCTGGACGAGATCCACGCGGCCCGGCACCTGCGCAAGACGCACAGCACCAGCCCGGCCGCCTTCGCCTCACCCGATCTCGGCCCGATCGGGCACGTCGTCGAGGGCACCCCGCGCTTCCTCGTCGAGCTGCCGCGACGCACGCCGATCACCGGTTGGACGATTGAGCAGCTGATGCAGACCCGGGTCGCGCTGTACACGGTCACGCTCGACGACGACGGCAAGCTGCTCGACGGCCCGGACCATTCGCATCAGGGTCTGGTGATCGCCGGCTTCGGTGCCGGTCACGTGCCGCCGACGCTGCTTCCCGCGATCGACGAGATCATCGAGGCGATGCCGGTCGTGCTGACCTCACGGAGCGGGGCGGGTCCGGTGCTCGCCGAGACCTACAGCGCGCCCGGTTCGGAGCGCGATCTGCTCGCCCGCGGGGTCATCGGTGGCGGCTTCGTGCACCCGTTCAAGGCCCGGGTGCTGCTGCGCCTGCTGGTCGCCGCGGGCGCGGATCGCAAGGAGATCGCGACGGCGTTCGCGCAGCTCGGCTGACTGTCGGCACGGCGTGCGAGAGTAGTGGCGTGCCGGCGCCGGTGATCCTCGCGATCGACGGGAACTCCCTCGTCCACCGCAGCTACCACGCCCAGGCGCGCACCGGGCTGCACGATGCCGACGGCCGCCCGACCTGGGCGGTCCGCGGACTGCTGATGCAGCTCGTCGCAGCCGTGGAACGCATCCGCCCGCTCGCTGTGGTGGTGGGTTTCGACGACCCGGACGACTCGCTGCGCCGCACCCGCTGGCCGCTCTACAAGGCCAACCGCATCGAGAAGCTGGACAGCCTCGTCGAGCAGCTCACCTGCGCGGTCGAGGTGCTGCGCGAGCTCGGCGTCGCGGTCGTGGTGCCGCGTGCACTCGAGGCCGACGACGTGCT
>JAVHVB010000214.1:0-4109 GCA_032160775.1 Pseudonocardiales bacterium
CAGCGGTCCAGAAGGCGCCGGCGAAGCCCGCGACCAAGGCGCCAGCCAAGAAGGCCCCGGCGAAGAAGGCCGCGGTCAAGAAGGCGCCCGCAAAGAAGGCGCCCGCAAAGAAGGCGCCCGCGAAGAAGGCTGCACCGGTCAAGAAGGCTCCCGTGAAGAAGGCGCCCGCGACGAAGGCTGCGCCGGCCAAGGCTGCGCCGGCCAAGAAGGCGCCGGCCAAGAAGGCGCCGGCCAAGAAGGCACCAGCGAAGAACGCGCCGGCCAAGAAGGCTGCGCCTGTCAAGGCTGCGCCGGCCAAGAACGCTGTGCCGGTCAAGCAGGCGGCGCCCGCCAAGCAGGCGGCGCCGCCGCCGGCGGCACCGGCCGGAGCTGCCGGGGCGGTGCCGAGCGGGTCGGACTGGACGAAGGCCGAACTCGCCGCGGTGCGCGCCCAACTGGCGACCGAGTTGACCGAGATGCAGACCGCCTACGACAACTCGCTGCGCGACCTCGACGATCTGCAGCGGTCCGGCACCGTCGGGGCCGGCGACGATCAGGCCGACGCGGGCAGCAAGACGTTCGAGCGCGAGCAGGAACAGTCGATCGCGGCCAACCGGCGGGATCTGATCACCCAGATGCAGCACGCCGTCGAGCGGATCGACTCCGGCACCTACGGCTACTGCGAGAGCTGTGGGAAGCCGATCCCGAAGGCGCGGCTGAAGGCGTTCCCGGCCGCCACGCTCGACGTCGTCTGCAAACAGCGCGAGGAGCGTCGCTGACCGACAGGCAGAATGGGCGGGTGACCGCGGACGAGACCGAGACGCCTGCTCCGGTCCAGAACTCGTCCCCGCGTGCCCCGCGCGTCGCCCTGTTCGCCACGATCGCCCTCGCCGCGCTCGTCCTCGACGTCGTGTCCAAGGTGCTGCTGGTCGCGAAGATCCCGGCCGATCACGCGCCGGTCCGCACTCTCGGCGGCGCCGTCTACCTGCAACAGACGCGCAACTCCGGCGCGGCGTTCTCCCTCGGCACGGGCTTCACGGTGATCCTCACCGTGGTGGCGGCGGCTGTGGTCGTCTTCATCGTCCGCACGGCCGGCCGGATGCGCTCGGCCGGCTGGGCAGTCGCGCTCGGCCTGATCCTGGGCGGCGCCCTGGGCAACCTCGCCGACCGGATCTTCCGCGCGCCCGGCATCGGCCGAGGCCACGTCGTCGACTGGATCAGCGTGTTCGGGCCGTACGCGAAGTACTGGCCGATCTTCAACATCGCCGATTCGGCGATCGTCTGCGGCGCGATCCTCGCGGCCCTGCTGGCGCTGCTCGGCATCGACATCGACGGCCGGCGGCAGGCCCGCGGTCGTGGCTGACCGCTCGCTGCCGGTACCCGACGGTCTGGACGGGCTGCGGCTCGACGTCGCGATCTCGCGGCTGTTCGGGTTCTCCCGTACGGCCGCTGCCGATCTGATCGACGCCGGCAACGTGCAGGTGGCCGGCGACCGGCCGGCGCGCAGCGCGAAGGTGCACGCGGGTGACTGGCTCGAGGTGACGATGCCGGACGCGCCGCCGCCAGCCGCCCCGCCGGCGCCGGTCGACGGGCTGACCGTCCTGTATGACGACGACGACGTCGTGGTCGTGGACAAGCCCGTGGGGGTCGCGGCGCACCCGAGTCCCGGCTGGACGGGGCCGACCGTGGTGCAGGGGCTCGCCGCGATGGGCTACCGGATCGCCACATCGGGCGCGGCCGAGCGGCAGGGGATCGTGCACCGGCTCGACGCCGGCACGACCGGGGTCATGGCTGTGGCGAAGAGCGAGTCCGCGTACTCGACGCTGAAGCGGGCGTTCAAGGAGCGGACTGTCGAGAAGCGGTACAGCGCCCTCGTCCAGGGCCATCCGGACCCCACCAGCGGCACCATCGACGCGCCGATCGATCGCCACCCCGGCGCGGACTACAAGTTCGCCGTCGTCGCCAACGGCCGGCCGAGCGTCACCCACTACGAGACGGTCGAGGCCTTCCGCGCCGCGACGCTGCTCGACATCGGGCTCGAGACCGGGCGCACGCATCAGATCCGGGTGCACATGGCGGCTGTGCGGCATCCCTGTGTCGGTGATCTCACCTATGGCGCCGACCCGGTGCTCGCCAAGCGGCTCGGTTTGACCCGGCAGTGGCTGCACGCCCGCGAACTGGCGTTCGCGCACCCGGCGACCGGGCTGCCCGTCCGCTTCTCCTCGCCGTTCCCGGCCGACCTGCAGCACGCGCTGGACCTCCTGGCCGCCGAATCGGGCTGGTAGCCCGCCACCCGGCTGGGTAGGAACGGTGCTGTGGAGAGCGGCCGGGCACCCCTGTTAGTTGCGTCGAATCGTGGACCGCTGAGCGTCGTCGCCGTCGAGGACGGCGACGACGAGATCCGCCGGGGCGGCGGCGGGCTGGTCAGCGGCATACAGTCCGCGCTGGCGGCCACCCCGCACGCGGTCTGGGTGTGCGCCGCCATGAACGAGCGCGAGCGCGCGCTGGCCCGGCAGGCGCCGGACGGGCGGATCTCCGAGCTGCCGCAGTTCGCCGATGCGATGCGTGGCGACTTCGACGTGCGGTTGCTGGCCATCGAGGCGCAGACCTTCCGCAACGCCTACAACGGCATCGCCAACTCGACGATGTGGTTCGTGCTGCACCAGCTGTTCGACCTGCCGACCCAGCCGTCGTTCGACGGATCGTGGCGACGGCAGTGGGCCAGCTACGTGCGATACAACCAGGCGTTCGCCGATGCGCTCGCCGCCGAGGCCGCCCCCGGCGCCAAAGTGATGGTGCAGGACTACCACCTGTTCCTGGTGCCGCGGATGCTGCACGACGTCCGTCCGGACCTTCGGATCGCGCACTTCACGCACACCCCGTGGGTGTCTCCCGACTACTTCATGACACTGCCCGACGACGTCGCCTATGCCGTGGTGGACGGCATGCTCGGTGCCGACCTGCTCGGCTTCCACACCGCGCGCTGGGCCGAGCTGTTCCGCGAGACCGCGCGGACGCTGGCCGGCCGTGAGCCGAGCGGCGTGCAGGTCTTCCCGCTGGGCACCGACGCCGACGCGATGCGCAAGCTGGGTGGACGGCGCAACGTCGACAGCGAACTCAAGGTGCTCAACGAACTGGTAGGCGAGCGCGCGGTGATCGGCCGGGTCGACCGAACCGAGCTGTCGAAGAACGTGTGGCGCGGCCTGCTCTCCTATCGCGAGCTGCTGCGCACCCACCCGGAGTGGCACGACCGCGTCGTGCACGTCGTGTACAACAACCCGTCGCGCGAGGACCTGCCCGCCTACCGCGAGTACACCGCCCGCATAGAGCGGCTGGCCGCCGACATCGATGAGGAGTTCGGCACCGACGAATGGACGCCGCTCGTGCTCGAGATCGCCGACGACTACCCGGCGGCGCTGGCCGTGCTGCGCCGCAGCGACGTCGTGTTCGTCAACTCGGTGCGCGACGGCATGAACCTCGTCGTCCAGGAGGGGCTGGTGCTGTCCGAACGCGACCCGGTGGCGGTCGTGTCCCGCGAGACCGGCGTGGCCGAGATGCTCGGCGACGACGCGATCACGGTCAACCCGTTCGACGTCCGCGCCAGCGCCGAGGCGCTGCACGACGCGCTCTCGATGCCTGGCAACGAGCGGGCGGCACGCGCCGAGCGGATGCGCGCGGCGGTGGTCCGGCTACCGCCGGACGAGTGGTTCCGCGCACAGCTGGACCAGCTCGGCTGATCCGCGGCTCGAAGACGCGCGGGGCGGGACGAGGGTCCCGGTACTGGTACCTTCGGCGCGATTCTTCGAGGAGGGACCATCCATGAGTGACCAGTTCCAGCCCCCACCACCACCCGAGGGCGTGCCGCCGCAGGGCCCGCCGCCGCAGGGACAGGGCTACGGCCAGGCGCCGCCACCCGGCTACCAGCAGGGCTACCAGCAGGGGTACCCGCCGGCGCCGCCGCCCGGGTACCCGCCGCCCGGCTATCCGGCACCGGCCGCCAGCAATGTGCAGCTGCCGCCGGGCGTCGTCGTGGCGCCCACCGGCCGCAGGATCGGCGCGTACTTCCTCGCCATCCCGCTGTTCATCGTGACCCTCGGCATCGGCTACCTCATCTGGGGCCTGATGCTGTG
>JAVHVB010000215.1:0-2735 GCA_032160775.1 Pseudonocardiales bacterium
GACCTTGCTGGTGGACGAAAGCTGCTCGACCCCGCCCCAGGCGCCGCCTCTGGGGCGGCGCGCGACGAACAGGGCGTTGGTCGTGTGACCCGTGTCGCCACGGAGCCAGATCGCAGTTGCGTTCCCCTGGTCGTCGAAAGCGATGCTCCCGGCGCGATCGACCAGGCCACCACCGGGAGCCGGGTCGATCGCCGCCCGCGGCAGCCATCCGGCGGCGGGTGCGCTCGACGCGAGGGCCGCGCTCGCGGCGGCCAGCAACGCGAGCGCAAGGGCAGTGCGCCGGATCACTTGTGCTTGGCGGGCGGCTTGGGCTTGGCCAGGTAGGTCTTGTGTGCCTTCAGCACGATGGTCTTCTTCAGGACGAAGTCGCGGACTCCGACCTTGCCGGAGGTGACCTTGGTGAGCGTCCCGTCACAGCGGTCATTCGTCAACCATGTCGTGCCGCGGATCGTGGCTGAGGAGAAACGGCCGACCGTGCGGAACGCGCCGTGCCCAGATCCCCATAGCTGGCGAACGGAGCGCTTGGCGTTGGATGTCTTGCGCTTCGCGGTGCTGAACCACGCGATCTTCGGGTTCGCCGGCGCGCGCGGGCAGCCCTTGAAGCTGCCGCCGTAGAGGTACAGGTCGGCGAACCAGGTGAGGCCGGCCTTCACCTTCGGCTGCGTGAAGCGGAAGATGCCCGCGTAGAACTCGGCCGTGTCGAGGCCGCCCTTGCCGTTGTCGATCGTGATGCGGACGCGGCCCTTGCGCGCGTCGATGATCGAGCCGTTCTGGACCTGCGTGGGGCTGACGAGCGGCACGTAGGTGCTGGACCCCGGCACCTTCACCAGCACGACTCCGGAGACGGGCTCGAGGTTGACCGTCTTCCCGGCGATCGGGCGCGCGAGTCCGCCGCCGCCGCCGGTGATCGGGGGGGCGGCGACCGTGACTGTCTGCGTCTGCGAGGCGGTGTTGCCCGACGCGTCCGTGGCGGTCGCCTTGGCGAGGTAGCTGCCCGCGGCGGCGAAGGCATGGCTCGCGCTGGTCCCATCGGCCGACTGGCCGTCGCCGAAGTCCCAATGCACGGCGACGGGGTTGCTCCAGACGTCGGACACGGTCGCGTCGAAGGCGACGGGCGTCGCGGTGAGCGTGTCGACCGGCGCCGCTGGGGTGATCGTCTCGGCTGGAGCGACCGGGTCGAACACGGCAGTGTCGACGGCGGTGGTCCCGACCGGCCACGCCGCCGTGACGTGCCCGAGGGAGTCTGCCGCTGCGACAGGCGCCGTGGCGCCGGCCGGGCCGTCGAGCGTGCCCCCGAACGCGCCGCCGTGGGGATGAACAGCGAAGCGCTCGGTGCCCGTCGCACTGTTGTGCCACACCGCCGTCGCGTTGCCCGCGTCGTCGATGGCCAGCGCAGGTCCGTTCGTGTCATTGGTGCTCGAGTCGAGCGTGACCTGCGTGCCCCAGACGCCGCCGCTGCGCGTCGCCGCATTGACTGCCCGGACGCTGGTCGCCGAGGTGAAGTCGTCGGTCCATGCCGCGACCGCCTCGCCGTCGGCCGCCGTGACGATCTTGGGACCCGAGAAGTTGTGGGACGCGAGGATGGTTGCCACGGTCAGGTTCGATCCGAAGCTCCCGCTCGCACCGTTGAACGAGGTCGCGCTGAGGATGTCGTTGTTCCCGGTGGCGTCGGTCACCGCCCATGCTGCATCCAGGTCGCCCTGCAGGTTGCGGCGCAGGAACAACTGGCTGAATGGGGTGGCCGCGCTTGTGGCGCGGTCGGTAGGTGCGGCCCAGGTGCCGGGGCCGACGGCGGAGCGGACGGTGCACGCGCAGCCACCGCCCGCGGCGGTGGTGAGGTACATCGCGACGGCGTGCCCGGCGCCATCGACCGCCAGATGCAGTTGCGAGAGAACGAGGGCGGTGCTCGCCTGCACGACCTGAACGCCGGACCACGTCCCGCCGATCGTTCCGTTGATCGCCCGGATCGCCGTGTTGCCGGCGGTCGGGGTGGTCCGCCAGGCCACGACGCCGCCGCCATTGCTGCTGCCGTCGATCGCGACGATCGGGTCGAGGAAAGCGGTCGCCGCCGTGAGGGTCTTCTCGGCGCTCCAGGTCGAGCTGCCGGCCGGCTTCGACAGCACGTGCAGGCAGCCGCTTGCCCCGCCGGTACACGGCGGGGTGGTCGTCGAGCTGTCGACATACGCAAGCAGCGCGTTCCCGGCCGGGTCGACTGCCAGGGACGGGCCTGCGGCGCCATTGAGGCCGCTCAGCGGGCCGAACTCCTGGGTGGCCGACCATGCGCCGCCGACCGGCCGTGTGGCGACCTGCACGAACTGCGGCGACTTGTCGACCAGCATCGCCATGACGGCGTTGCCCGCCGAGTCGACGCCCACCTGCGGGACGGGCTGGTTGTTGACGCGCGGGGCGCTCGGGACGCTCAGCTGCCCGGTCCAGGCCGCGCCGAAGGCACTGGCCGGGATGACCAGGAGCAGCACGGCGAGCGCCAGCGCGACAAAAAGCGGGCTGGTCGAGCCGCGGTGGACTGTCCGCATTCGGGGGGCCAAAGTGGATCCTCGAGCGCTCTATCGGCCATTTCGGGCACTTGCACGACCCAAGCGGGGTGACGAGCGTCACACGCCCGCGGCACGCCGCGCACTCAGGTGCGCGGCTTCCTCGAGCGCATCGCCTGCGAGCGGCTCCAGATCGGCGCCGATCGCCAGCTCGATCAGCCGGTCTGCCAGCCAGATGTTCTT
>JAVHVB010000216.1:0-2957 GCA_032160775.1 Pseudonocardiales bacterium
CGACGGTGCCGATCAGGTAGTGGGTGTTCTCGACGTTGGTCACCCAGTCGCGCATGGCCTCGTTCATCGCGTCCTTGAGCGTCCGCGAGCCGTTCTTCACCGCGATGACCTCGGCGCCGAGCAGCCGCATCCGGGCGACGTTGAGCGCCTGCCGGCGGGTGTCCTCCTCGCCCATGTAGACGACGCAGTCCAGGCCGAGCAGCGCGCAGGCGGTCGCCGTGGCGACGCCGTGCTGGCCGGCGCCGGTTTCGGCGATCACCCGCGTCTTGCCCATCCGCTGGGTCAGCAGGGCCTGGCCGAGGACGTTGTTGATCTTGTGCGAGCCGGTGTGGTTGAGGTCCTCGCGCTTGAGGAACACCCTGGCCCCGGACGCGTGCGCGGCGAACCGCGGCACCTCGGTCAGCAGGCTGGGACGCCCGGAGTAGGTGCGGTGCAGCCGGTCGAGTTCGCCCGTGAACGCCGGGTCGACGCGCGCCTTCTCGTACTCGGCCGTGAGCTGGTCCAGGGCGGCGACGAGCGCCTCGGGGACGAACCGGCCACCGAACTTTCCGAAGTGGCCGGCCGGATCGGGAAGGGAGCTCACCGCTGCGGCCTCGGGGTGGCCGGGTGCGATCCGGCGGTGACCAGGTCCGCGACGGCCTGGCGCGGGCTGCGGTCGGTGACGAGCCCCTCGCCCACCAGGACGGCGTCGGCCCCGGCGGCGGCGTAGGAGATCAGGTCGTGCGGGCCGCGGACCCCGGACTCGGCGATCTTGACGACCTCCGACGGCAGGCCGGGGGCGATCCGCTCGAAGATCGACCGGTCGACCTCCAGCGTCCGCAGGTTGCGCGCGTTGACCCCGATGACCTTCGCTCCGGCCTGGAGCGCGCGGTCTGCCTCCTGCTCGGAGTGGACCTCGACCAGCGCGGTCATGCCGAGCGACTCGATCCGCTCGAGCAGGCCCATGAGGGCGTTCTGCTCCAGCGCGGCGACGATCAGCAGGCACAGGTCGGCGCCGTGCGCGCGCGCCTCGAGCACCTGGTAGCTGGTGACGATGAAGTCCTTGCGCAGGACGGGCACCTCGACCGCCGCGCGGACCGCGTCCAGGTCGCCGAGCGACCCGCCGAACCGCCGCTCCTCGGTCAGGACGCTGATGCAGCGGGCCCCGCCGGCCGCGTAGTCGACGGCGAGCGCGGCGGGATCAGGGATGTCCGCCAGCGCGCCCTTCGACGGCGACGCGCGCTTGACCTCGGCGATCACGCCAACGCCGGGGGCGCGCAGCGCCGCGAGGGCGTCCAGCGCGGGGCGTGCGGCCGCGGCCGCCTCTTTGACCTGCTCAAGGGGGATCCGGGCCTGGCGCTCGGCCAGGTCTGCGCGAACCCCTTCGAGGATCTCGTCCAGCACACTCACTCTGCGGTCCCATCGCCGGGTGCAATGGCCGAATGCTACCCAGCACTCCCGGCGAACCCGCGACCGGTCGCCGGGCGGGTCAGCTCTTGGTCGGATCTTCGCCCCGGTCGATGGCTTCCCACAGGCCCGGAGCGCGGTCGGCCCCGCCCGGCGCGTCGTACTTCGGTCCCATCTGTACCCAGCGCCGGCCGCGCACCACGGCGAGCAGTCCGGCGGCGAGGACCAGCAGCCCACCGGCGCCGCAGAGCACCGGCCAGGCGGGCGAGAACTCGGCGTGCTGGAACCCCTGCGTGGACGGGCGCGCGCCCACCACGGCGCCGGCGGTCACGAGCGCGCCGGCCAGGACCAGGACGCCGCCGAGGATCGCCCGGCCGGCCCGGCGGGTGGCGAACAGCGCCAATCCTCCGGCGACGGACAGGAACGCCATCGCGGCAGCCCACGGGACGGCGTCCCGCCCGGTGACGGACGCGCGCACCGCGGGCAGCGGAGCCGGCCTGGGCGTCACCACGACGGCCCACGTCTTCGTCGCCGCCCAGACCGCGAGCGCGCCCCCGGCCGCGGCCAGCACGGCCGCGACGGTGAGCTCGCGCCTGGTGGTCACCGGGCCGGGCGCAGCGTCTCGGCCGCGGCGATCGCGGCGAGCACGGCCGCCGCCTTGTTCTGGCTCTCCCGCTCCGCGGCGGCGGGGTCGGAGTCCGCGACGATCCCGCCGCCGGCCTGGACGAACGCGCGGCCGTCGCGCATCAGGGCCGTCCGGATCGCGATGGCCATGTCCAGGTCCCCGGCGAAGTCGAGGTAGCCGACCGTGCCGCCGTAGAGGCCGCGGCGGGTCGGCTCGAGGGCGTCGATGATCTCCATCGCCCGGACCTTCGGGGCGCCGGAGAGCGTCCCGGCGGGGAAGGTCGCGGCGAGCACGTCGTAGGCCGTCCGGCCCGGTTCGAGCTCGCCGACGACCGTCGAGACGATGTGCATGACGTGGCTGTAGCGCTCGATCGCCATGAACTCCACGACGTCGACGGTGCCCGGCCGGCAGACCCGGCCCAGGTCGTTGCGGCCGAGGTCGACGAGCATGACGTGCTCGCTGCGCTCCTTCGGATCGGCGATCAGCTCGGCGGCCAGGCGCGCGTCCTCCTCCGGCGTCTCGCCGCGCCAGCGGGTCCCGGCGATCGGGTGGAGCATCGCGTGGCCGGCGGTCACCTTGACGTGCGCCTCGGGGCTGGATCCGACGATGTCGAAGCCGTCGAACCGCAGCAGGTACATGTACGGGCTGGGGTTGGTGGTCCGCAGCACCCGGTAGACGTCCAGCGGATCGGCGTCGGTCTGGGTCTCGAACCGCTGGCTGACGACGATCTGGAAGCATTCCCCTGCCCGGATCGCCTCCTTCGCGACCTCGACGGCCTTGCCGAACTCCCCGTCCGGGGTGCGGCTGTGGAACTCGGCGACGGGCCCGCGGTGCATCGTGGCGACGCTCGGCGGGGTTGGGCGGCTCAGGGCGGTCGTCATCGACTCCAGCCGCCCGATGGCCCTGTCGTAGACGCTGTTCACCTCGGCCGGCGAGGCACCGGCGG
>JAVHVB010000217.1:0-9414 GCA_032160775.1 Pseudonocardiales bacterium
CCGGGCGAGACACCGCGCCGGTCGTCGTACATGACCCGCACGCCGGCCGCCTCGAGCTCGTCGGCGAGCGCGTCGGCAGCGTTGAAGACCGTCTCGTCCTTGCCGGTGGCGACGATATGCACGTCGGCCGGCGCGACGATCCGCTGCCAGCAAAACCCCTTCACGTCGTAGGTCTGCTCGGCGAGGGCGGCGACCGCGCGGGTGACGCCGACGCCGTAGGAGCCCATCGTCACGGTGACCGGCTTGCCGTTCTGGTCCAGTGCGGTCAGCCCGAACGTCTTCGCATACTTTGTCCCGAGCTGGAACACGTGGCCCAGTTCGATGCCGCGGGCGATCTCCAGGGGCGAGCCACAGCGCGAGCATCGATCGCCGTCGCGGATCTCCACCGCGCCGATCTCGCCGTCCGGTTCGAAGTCGCGACCGCGCACCACATAGGCCGCGTGGTGGCCCTCGGTGTTCGCACCGGTCACCCACGAGCTTCCCGGCACCACCAACGGGTCGACGAGGTAGCGCACCTTCAGCTCGCGCAGTCGCTGCGGCCCGATGTAACCCTTGACCAGGCCCGGCACCTTCGCGAGATCGTCCGGCCCGGCCTGCTCGACCACCACTGGCTCCAGCTGGCCGCCGAGCCGCTTCAGGTCGACGTCCCGGTCGCCGGGGACGCCGATCACCAGCAGCTCCCAACCGTCCGTGCCCGGCGTGTGGGTGCGCAGCACGACGTTCTTCAGGGTCTCCGCGGCGGTGGTGTCGTGGCCCAGTTCGCGCATCCGCTCGACCAGGGTGTCGATCGTCGGCGTGTCCGGTGTGTCGAGCACCTGTTCCGGCGGGTGGGCAGCCGGGTCTGTGCCACCAGCCGGCACCAGCGGCTTCGCGATCTCGACGGCCTCGGTGTTCGCGGCGTAGTCGCAGTTCGTGCACTGCACGAAGGTGTCCTCGCCGGACGGCGCCGGCCCGAGGAACTCTTCGGAGGCCGAGCCGCCCATCGCTCCGGACACCGCGAACACGATCTTGTAGTTGAAGCCGAGCCGGGTGAAGATGCGCTCGTAGGCGTCCCGGTGCGCGCGGTAGGCACGCTCCAGTCCCTCGTGCGACAGGTCGAAGGAGTACGAGTCCTTCATGACGAACTCGCGGCCGCGCAGGATGCCGGCGCGCGGCCGCGCCTCGTCGCGATACTTGGTCTGGATCTGGTACAGCGCGAGCGGGTAGTCCTTGTAGGACGAGTACTCGCCCTTCACGAGCAGCGTGAACAGCTCCTCGTGGGTCGGCGCCAGCAGGTAGTCGACGTTCTTGCGATCGTGCAGCCGGAACAGTGTGTCGCCGTAGTCGGACCAGCGGCCGCTCTCCTCGAACACCTCCCGCGGGATCAGCGCGGGGAAGTGCACCTCCTGGGAGCCGATCGAGTTCATCTCCTCGCGCACCACCCGGGCGACGTTCTCCTGCACGATCACGCCCAGCGGCAGCCACGAGTACACGCCCGGCGCGATGCGCCGGATGTAGCCGGCGCGGACGAGCAACTTGTGGCTGGGCACCTCGGCGTCGGCCGGGTCGTCGCGCAGGGTCCGAAGGAACAGTGTGGAGAGACGAAGCACGCGGATGAGGCTAGTCGTTTCAGCGTTGACGCCGTTTGCACCCGTAGTGGTCACTATCGGTGGGCATCGGAACTGCGATAGCGACCACTACGGATGCAAACACAGTTGCGTTGGTGGTTGAGACTGATACGAACGACGGAGTGTGGAGGAGGTGCCCGGATGTCCCTTCCCGTTGCCCGGGTGTGCCCCTCGCCCACCCATCCGCTCTCGCGCTGACCCTGCCCCCGGCAGGCGCGCGCCTGCCTTCGGAGTTCGCAGTGCCCTACGACCCGTCGCTGTACGACGACCTGACGCCCGACGCCGACTACCAAAGCCCGCCCTTCTCGACCTGGGACCTTGCGCAGCACGGCCCGGACCCGTTGCCGAGCTGGGTGGTCACCGACCACAACGCGCTCGATTTCGAGCTCGGGATCCTCAAGACCGGCAAGGAGGCCGACGTCCATCTCGTCCGGCGCGCTCTGTCGACCGAGGCGGGCCGCCAGGAATCGCTGCTCGCCGCCAAGCGGTACCGCCCCAGCGAGCTCCGGATGTTTCATCGCGACGCCGGCTACCAGGAAGGCCGGCGGACGCGGAAATCGCGCGACTCCCGCGCGCTCGCCAAGCGCACCGCGTACGGCCGTGAGGTCGCGGCTGGTCAGTGGGCCGCCGCCGAGTTCGAGGCACTGGCCCGCTTCTGGGCCCTCGGCGCGCCGGTGCCCTACCCGGTGCAGTTGCTCGGCACCGAGTTGATGCTCGAGTTCATCGGTGATCCGGACGGCACCGCCGCGCCGCGGCTGGCGCAGTGTCGCCCGGCCCCGGCCGAGCTGGCCGACCTCTTCGGCCAGTGCGTCGAGGCGTTGCGTCTGTTCGCCGCCGCCGGCTTCGCACACGGCGACCTGTCGGCGTACAACCTGCTAGTCCAGGACGGGCGCCTGGTGGTCATCGATGTGCCCCAGGTCGTCGACCTGTTCGCCAACCCGCAGGGCCCGACCTACCTCGAACGCGACTGCGCGAACGTCTGTCGCTGGTTCGCCGGCCGCGGGCTGGATACCCCCGAACTGGATCACCTCTTCGGCGATCTGATGGCTGAGGCCGTCGCCGCCTGGTGAGCCTAAAGTTGCGCCCATGGCGGAGTACGACCTGGTGATCGTCGGCAGCGGCTCCGGCAACTCGCTGGTCACCGCTGACTTCGACGACTGGCGGATAGCGATCGTCGAGGAGGGCGTGTTCGGCGGCACCTGCGTCAACGTGGGCTGCATCCCGACCAAGATGTTCGTCTACCCGGCGGACCTCGCCGCCGCGGCGAGCGAATGGCGCCGGGTGAATCTCGACGGCCCGGTACCGCGCGCCGACTGGCCGGCCCTGCGGGACCGCGTCTTCGAGCGCATCGACGCGATGGCCGAGAACGGCCGGGACTACCGGGCGACCGGGACGCCGAACGTGACCCTGTACGAGGAGCACGCCGAGTTCATCGCGCCACGGACCCTGCGGCTCGCGTCCGGCACCACGATCACCGCCGAGCACATCGTGCTGGCGACCGGCACGCGGGTGCACGTGCCCGACATGGTCGAGCAGAGCCGCGTCCCGTACGAGACGTCGGACACGATCATGCGCATCGACGAACTGCCCGAGCGGCTGGTGATCCTCGGCGGCGGCTACGTGGCCGCCGAGTTCGCGCACGTGTTCTCCGCATTCGGCGTCCGGACCACCGTCATCGCCCGCAGCGGCCTGCTGCAGCACCTCGACCACGAGATCGTCTCCCGGCTGACCGACGTGGTGGGCGACCACTGGCAACTGCGCAGCGGGGTCAAGCTGGCCGGAGTTCGCAGCGACGAGGGCGACGTGGTCGTCGAACTTGACGACGGTTCGGCGGTGGCCGGCGACATGCTGCTCTGCGCGACAGGGCGGGTTCCGAACGGTGACCGGCTCAATCTTGCCGCCGGCGGAGTGGCCGCGCACGAGGACGGCCGGATCATCGTCGACGAGCATCAGCGCACCTCAGCCGAGGGCGTGTGGGCGCTCGGCGACGCGTCGTCGGACTACCTCCTCAAGCACGTCGCGAACGCCGAGGCGCGCGTCGTGGCGCACAACCTCGCACATCCCGATGCGCTCGTCGCGAGCGACCACCGGTTCGTGCCGGCGGCCGTCTTCACCCATCCGCAGCTCGCATCAGTGGGGATGACCGAGGAAGAGGCCGCCGCTGCCGGCCGGCCCTACGTCACGGCCGTCGAGCGGTACGGCAGCACGGCCTACGGCTGGGCGATGGCCGACACCACTGGTCTGTGCAAGCTCATCGCCGACCCGGCCTCCGGGCAACTGCTCGGAGCGCACCTGATGGGCGAGCAGGCGGCCACGCTCATCCAGCCGCTGATCCAGGCGATGAGCTTCGGCCTGGGGGTGGACGAGATGGCCCGGGGCCAGTACTGGATCCACCCGGCGTTGCCGGAGGTCATCGAGAACGCGCTGCTCGCACTACGCCGGTAACACAACTCCCCCTACGCTCGTCGCGTGGGCAGCTACGCCTTCACCGCGGTGGGGACGAACACCGAACTCATCGGGCTGCCCTTCGAGCTGCCGCTCGCCCGCTGGCCCGAAGAGCT
This sequence comes from Pseudonocardiales bacterium, assembly GCA_032160775.1. GTDB lineage: Bacteria > Actinomycetota > Actinomycetes > Mycobacteriales > Jatrophihabitantaceae > Jatrophihabitans. The sequence goes on from JAVHVB010000217.1 coordinate 4,169, forward strand.
GATCGTCTACGTCCCGCGCGGCATCTCCCGGCATCTCGTCCGGTTCGTCGAGGTGGGCGACGACGTGTTCGCGGTGAAGGAGGCCACCGACCGGTTCGTCCTGCGCGAGCACACGCTGCTCCGCGCGCTTGCCGAGCACTCCGTGCCGGTCGTCGAGGCGTACGCGACGGTCGTCGACCGTCGTACCGACGCGGGCGAGGACCTCGGCGGCCTGCTCATCACCCGGCACCTCGCCTTCTCCCAGCCGTACCGCTCGCTGTTCACCGGCCGCAGCCTGCCGGGCCTGCGCCAGCAGTTGCTCGACGCGCTCGTCGGTTTGTTCGTGCGGCTGCATCTCGCCGGCTTCTACTGGGGGGACTGCTCGCTTTCGAACACGCTGTTCCGCCGCGACGCAGGCGCCCTGGCCGCCTACCTGGTCGACGCCGAGACCGGCGAGATGCATCCGCGGCTCACCGTCGGCCAGCGGTCCTACGACATCGACATCGCCACCGAGAACATCGCCGGCGAGATCCTCGACCTGCAGGCCGCGGGCTTGCTTCCCGAGGACCTCGACGTGCTCGACGAGATGAGCCAGTTCCGCCCCCGCTACGAGCAGCTGTGGACTGAACTGACCGACGACGTGGTCGTGCCGCCGGGCGAGAGCTACCGCATCAACGCCCGGCTGCGCCGGCTGAACGAACTCGGCTTCGACGTGTCCGAGCTGACGATCAAGACCGAACCGGACGGCCTGCGGCTGCACTACGACACGCAGGTCGTCGAGGCCGGCCACCACCAGCGGCGGCTCTTCGAGCTCACTGGGCTCCGGGTGCAGGAGAACCAGGCGCGGACCCTGCTCGGCGACCTCGCCCGGTTCAAGGCGAAGTGGGAGTCGGGCAGCGGGCAGCCGGTCCCGGACGACCTCGCTGCGCGTTCGTGGCTCGACCAGAAGTACTACGGCACCCTCAGCCTCGTTCCGCCGGAGCTACGGGTGAAGCTGCCCGATGCCGAGTTGTTCCACGAGATCAGCGAGCACCGGTGGCTGTTGTCCGAGGACCGCGGCGAGGACGTCGGGCGCGCCGCGGCGGTGACGTCCTATGTCGGCACCGTGCTGCGGGACCTGCCGGACACCCGCGTCGATCTCTCCTCCGGCCCGCCGACCGAGGAGTTCGAGCCGATCTTCGACTAGGCCGATCTTCGACTAGCGTTGGCGACCATGGATGACTACACCGGCAAGGTCAGTGTCGGCGGGCCGATGGACGTGCGCCGGCTGCCCGGCCTGACGATCGCCAAACTCGCCGTCGGCCCCATGGACAACAACGCGTACCTTCTGCGCTGCACGCAGACCGACGAGGGCCTGCTCATCGACGCGGCCAACGAGGCCGGCCGGCTGCGCGAACTCGTCGCGTTCGAGGGCGAGCCGGTGTCCGCGATCCTCACGACGCATCAGCACTTCGATCACTGGCAGGCGCTTGCCGACACCGTCGAGTTCGCCGGCGCGGCCGTGTATGCCGGTGCCGAGGATGCGGACGAGCTGCCGGTGGCGGTCGACGAGCGGCTGCACCACGGTGACGAGATCACCGTCGGCGACGTGAGCCTGTCCATCATCGGCTTGCGCGGCCACACTCCGGGCTCGGTTGCCGTGCTGTACCGCGACCCGGCCGGCGTACCGCACCTGTTCACTGGCGACTCGCTGTTCCCCGGTGGCGTCGGCCGCACCCAGTCGCCGGAGGACTTCCGGTCGTTGGTCGACGACGTCGAGGCGCGGGTGTTCGCCGAACTTCCGGACGAGACCTGGTTCTACCCGGGCCACGGCAACGACTCGACCCTGGGCGCCGAGCGCCCGCACGTCGCCGAATGGCGTGAGCGCGGCTGGTGATTCGACGCGCTCGGTGAGCCGTCCGTTGCTACGCTCCCCCGCGGAAGGGCCTTTATAGGGGGCTCCATGTACAAACGCATCGCAGTCGTCGTCGGCGTGGTTCTGAGTGTTGCGCTCGTGCCGGACACCGCATCGGCCAAGCCGGTCGAATCCGGCGCGTCGACCTTCCACTTCCACCTGATCCACAAGAACTTCTGCGGAGCCAAGGGCCTCACAGTCAGTGACGTCGGCATCGCGGACGTGCGCTACCGGATCACGTCCCGTGGCCGAGGTCAGTTGCCGTACTACCAGGACCACTCCCGCGAGACCGCTCGCGTCACCGACCTCGCGTCCGGCAAGTGGTTGACCGCCCGGACCGTGACCAACAGCAAGGATCTGCACATCCAAGACAACGGGGACGGCACCTGGACCATCGTGACGTTCGGCACCGGCTCGTTCACGCTGTACGACGCCAGCGGCGCCCCCATCGCGCGCAACCCCGGGCAGGCCCGCGTGCGCATCCTGATCGACTACGGCGGTACGCCCTACGACTTCTCCGACGACGAGTTCGTCAGTTTCCTGGGTGTGATCAAGGAGTCGACCGGCCGCACCGACGACGCTTGCGCGGCCACGCTCGAACAGTTCGGAATCGGCGTGGCTCGATCCGGGTCGCGGTAACGGCGGCTGGTCGGATCGGGAGGGTGCACGGTGGTGGCTGGCGGCGCGCGCTGACCCGCGACGCGGTCAGCCGGTCAAGCCGCTGAGCACGGCGAGCCACATCGTGGTCAGTTGGTCGACCACCTGTGTGCGCGACAGCCGCAGCCGGCCGGACAGCACCGCCTCGATCACGTCCGCGGCACCGCCCATCACGAACAGCGCCATCGTCCGCGCGGTGCGCCGCTCCGGCAGGCCGAGCGCATTCAGCAGCGGCAACCCGTCGATGATCAGGTCGGCGTAATCGGTTACCAGCTGCTGGCGCCGCGCGCGCAGCGGGCCGTGTCCGGACGCCGCCACGAGGATCGCGCTGGCCTTTCGTTCGTCAGTGACGACGACGCCGTAACCGGCGTCGATCGCGGCCCGGACCTGCACGGCCAACTCGGCCGGTGCTTCGGCCAGCGCGGCGAGCGCCCGCTCGGCGACTTCATCGATGACCGAGTTGACCGCGGCGAGCAACAGCTGCTCGAGGTCCTCGAAACTCTCGTAGAAGTAGCGCGGGGTGAGCCGGGCGCGGCCGCAGATCGCCCGAACACTGATCGCGGCAAGACCGTCCTCGTGCAGGCAGTCGAGCGCCGCCTCGAGCAGCAGTCGACGGCGTTGCGCTCGGCGCTCCTCGGCCGGCACGCCCCGGTACGCGCGGCTTGCGGTCAACGGTCCTCCATACTCCAGCGCATTATTGACAACGACTGTTATCAGACTAGGGTCGTCGGCAGCACGAACGCAATGGCGATCGGAGTCATCGATGGCGATCGAACAGCAGTCCGCGATCCCGCCACGACAGCTGCCGGGTGAGCCCGGGCTGCCGATCATCGGCAACAGCCTCAAGTTCGCCAGCGGCAAGATGGTCGCCACGCACGAGTGGTACGAGAAGTACGGGCCGGTGTCCTGGACCCGCGCCGTCGGCCAGTACTTCGTCAATGTCGAGGGTCCGGACGCGTGCGGTGCCGTGCTGCAGGACCGCGACCGGGTGTACGACGCGAGCGGCTGGACGTTGCTCCTCGGCCCGTTCTTCGACCGCGGGCTGATGCTTCTCGACGGCGCCGAGCACCACCGACACCGCCGGATCATGCAGGAGACGTTCACCGCCGACCGGCTGGCCGGCTACCTCGGCCCGATGAACGAGACGCTCGCGAGCGGGCTGGCGTCGTGGCGCACCGGAGCCATGCACTTCCACCCCGCGATCAAGCAGCTGACGCTGGACGTAGCCACTCGCACCTTCATGGCCGATGAGATCGGCGCCGGTTCGCAACGCGTCAATCAGGCGTTCTCCGACACGGTGCGCGCGGCGACCGCATTCGTCCGGGTGCCGGTGCCGGGACTGCGCTGGCGGCGCGGGCTCACCGGTCGCAAAGTGCTCGAGGGCTACCTGCGCCCGCGCGTCGCCGAGCATCGCGAAGGCGAAGGCAGCGACCTGTTCACGGCACTGTGCCATGCCCGGACGGACGACGGCGAGACGTTCACCGACGCTGACGTCGTCAACCACATGATCTTCCTGCTGATGGCGGCTCATGACACTTCGACGACCACGCTCACCACGATGGCGTACTACCTCGCGCGGAATCCGGACTGGCAGGAGCGCTGCCGCGCCGAATCGCTTGCCGTCGGCACCGGGCCGATCGGCTACGCCGACCTGGACCGGCTGGTCTCGCTCGACCTGGTGATGAAGGAGTCGATGCGGCTGGTCACCCCGGTGCCGGGTGTCGTCCGCCGCGCCAGCCGGGAGACCGAGCTACTCGGCTACCGGATCCCGAAGGGCGCGTATCTCGCCGTGCACCTCTGGGGACTCCACCATTTGGCTGAACTCTGGCCCGACCCGGAGCGGTTCGACCCGGAGCGCTTCGCCGAGCACCGGCGCGAGGACAAGGTGCACCGCAACGCCTACCTGCCGTTCGGCAACGGCGTCCACAAGTGCATCGGCATGTACTTCGGCGGCATGGAGGTGAAGGCGGCGATGCACCTGCTGCTGCAGCGTTACCGGCTGAGCGTGGACCCGGGTTACGAGATGCCGGTCGACTGGGTGTCACTGCCACGGCCGAAGGACGGCCTCCCGCTGCACCTGCACCGGCGCTGACAGATAGGTTCGCCCCGTGACCACATCATTGGCCGGCAAGACCCTCATCATGTCCGGTGGCAGCCGGGGCATCGGCCTGGCCATCGCGGTCCGCGCCGCGCGATCGGGAGCCAACGTCGCCCTGATCGCCAAGACGGACAAGCCCGACCCGCGCCTGCCCGGGACGATCCACAGCGCGGCCGAGGAAATCGAGGCGGCCGGCGGCACCGCGCTGCCGATCGTGGGCGACGTGCGCGAGGAGGACTCGGTCGCCGCCGCGGTGAGCGCGACCATCGAGCGGTTCGGCGGCATCGACATCGTCGTGAACAACGCGTCCGCGATCAACCTGACGAGAATCGGCGATCTGCCGGTCAAGCGCTACGACCTGATGCAGGACATCAACGCGCGCGGCACGTTCCTGCTCACCAGCCTCGCCCTCCCGCATCTGGCGAAAGCGGAGAACCCGCATGTGCTGACCCTGTCGCCGCCGTTGAACATGGACCGCAAGTGGCTGGCCGACCACGCGCCGTACACGGTGAGCAAATACGCGATGACGATGCTGACGATCGGCGTCGCCGAGTCGCGACGCGACGAGGGCATCGCCGCGAACTGCCTGTGGCCGCGCACCATCATCGCCACCGCCGC